>CAYGKB010000040.1:0-12474 GCA_964350425.1 uncultured Chromatiaceae bacterium
GGCCTCGAACGTTGCATCCAGCCAGTCAACATGCTTCTGGAAAGTATGCGCCTCCCAGTCGGCGGGTTTGTCAGAACGGCCGAAGCCGATGAAGTCAGGCGCGATGACCCGATAGCCGGCAGCAACAAACAGCGGGATCATTTTCCGGTAGGAATAGCTCCAGGTCGCCTGGCCGTGCAACAGGGTGATGATGTGCCCGTCGCGCGGACCTTCGTCAACGTAGTGCACCCGCAACGCCCCCAGGTCAGGGTCAGTTATTTCGACGTAGTGAGGTTCAAACGGAAAATCGTCCAGTGCGCTGAAGCGCTCGTCCGGGGTGCGCAGCACCGGCACATTCGGGTCGTAGCCCGGTCCGTTGCCACGACGCTGCACGTCCCATTGATTGTAAAGCGCCAGCAATACGCCGGCGAGAACCAGCAATGCAACTATCAGCAGGATGATTTTCAGCATCAGGTTTTCCGCAGTTTATTAATGGGTAGGTTGCAGATCCTTGCGGGCTTCAAGGAAATCCGCAAAGTCCGGGCTCACTGCAGCTTCGGTCAGCGCTTTGATGGTTGCCAGTGTGGTCCGGTAGGCAGCTTTTTGTTCATCTGTTTCGGCCGGCACCGCTTTCATCATTTTACGCACCATGGTGGCCGGGCCCTGCGGCGCTTCCGCATAAGCAGTCAGTTTCCAGCCCGAAGCGTCTTTGCGAAACACGGCCATGATGCGGTCCCAGCCATGCACGGCCGGCATGCCCTTTAGTTTGAGGTCGTAGTCCAGCCGGTAGGTCGCAACGGCGATATCTGCTGTCAGGTACTTGGCACGAACCTCGCTGTAGCGATTGTCGATACCATCGAGAATGCGCTTCCCCGGCACCGGATTGAAGTAGTTGGCCATGCGCTCCTTCCCATATAGCGGGAAGGGCACTTCCTCGGCCATGTAGATCGGATTGCCGTCATCAAACCACATGCTTTTGACGGCCCGGTAATCCTGATTGTTGTAGACCTCGGCATAGGCCTGCAGAAACTCATCAATTTCATTTGCCAGTTGCTGATCGGCATCGCTGACCGCATCTTTGGAGTTGCGCTGAAAATGGAATTCGGCGCGAGCTGCAAGCGGCGCACAACAGATAACTGTTGCTGCCACAAAGCATAGAACTCTTGCGCCGTAAGCTTGTGGCCGTGGAGTTTGATACAGATCAGACATGGCTTGCTCCTGTTAGGCGCGGCGCGAGTGGCGCCGTCCGGAGCGATTCTAACCCATGCTGCAGCTAGCGCGTGCCGTGCTTGGTTTCCACGGTAATTCCGATGGACTGCAGAAAGCCAGTCGGCAGAATTCCGCCGGCATTGACGATGACAGCGTCATTCGCAAACGCGATTTCGCCCTGCGCTGTTTGCAAAACAACCTGTTCCGGTTCTATCAGTTTTACTGTGGAGTTCAGAAAAATGCGCAGTCGCTCATCGTCCAGCGCTTGTTGCACGGCCTGGCGGTTTTTCTTTTTCGCGCGCGTGAAAGCCTCGGAGCGATAAGCGAGAGTGACCTGAATACTATTGTCCTGAGCCAGTGTGCAGGCCGCTTCGAGCGCGCTGTCACCGCCGCCAACCACCAGCACCGATTGTCCCCGATACTGTTCAGGGTCAATTAAGCGATAAGTGACTTTGGGCAGTTCCTCTCCCGGCACATCCAGCGAACGGGGCGTACCACGGCGACCAATGCATAGCAGAATCTTCTCTGGTCGGTAGGTAGCCCGCGTCGTTTTAACAACAAACCCGCGCGCCTGTTTTTCTATGCGTTCTACCCGTTCTTCAAAGTTTATTGTCAGTCCTGTGTCCTGTAGTGCACCTTGCCAGAATTCCAGTAGTCGCTCTTTGGATGTTTCGCGGAAGTTCATTTTGCCCACAATCGGCAACTGTGCCGGTGCGGTCATAACGAGTTTGCCGCGCGGAAAATGTGCAACGGTGCCGCCGAGACTGTCCTGTTCAACGGTGACAAAGCGGAGTTTTTTATCCAGTGCGCCCAGGGATGCCGCAAATCCTGCGGGTCCTGCACCAACTATCAGCACATCCAGTTCGCAACCGCCTTGCAGTGATTTGACGAGGTTGTCCATAGCCTGTCGGCCCTGCTCGACAGCGTTACGGATCAGTCCCATGCCGCCCAGTTCGCCGGCAATATAAATACCGGTCACGTTGGTCTCGAAATCCGGTTGTACTGCGGGAATATCCACACCGCGTCGCGCCGTACCGAATACCAGTTCGATAGCGCCAACCGGACAAGCCGCCTGACAGGCACCGTGGCCGATGCAGTCGGTGGGACTGACCAGTTCTGCCTTGCCATGCACAATGCCGATTACGGTATGCGCGGGCATTTCCGGACAGGCATCGGCGCAGGCCAGGCAGCCAATGCATCTGGCGGGGTCTATCACAGGGTGCAGCGACGCCGGTTCGGTCAGGCCGGCTTCCAGACTATCAGCCCGGGTCTCTGCCGACAGGCGCACCCGGCCGGCGTGACCGCGCAGATACCAGAGCAGAAACAACAGCAGCGGGGAGGCATAAATCGCAATGGAGAAATAATTGTTCAAGGCCTGATCCATTTTACATAATATCGGTACTGTTACACATAAATATACTTATATGTTCAAAAAATAACCAAATAAGCTAGAATTTCAAGCCACAACGTCTCGAAATGGATTTTGGAGTTCGCCGATGGTGCACGCTTCTTCTCCCGCGATCGCTGCGGGCAATCTGCAGCAGGCTGCTAATAGCGATCGCCCGGGCCGTCGCGCGCGCGACCGCTACCGGTTCTTACTGGGTACTTTGCTGACGTTGGCTGCTCTCGCGGTCGGCTGGCTCGGCCGCGATGTCAGGAATATCTCTGCCGGCGAAGGTCTCGGCTACTGGCTGGGAATTCTTGGCGGTACGCTGATGCTCACCTTATTGCTGTACTCGGTGCGCAAACGCGTGCCGTGGTTGCGGACCCTGGGAGCAACGCGCCACTGGTTTCGCATGCACATGACACTGGGCATCGTCGGGCCGCTCGTTATTCTGTATCACAGCAACTTTCAGGTGGGTTCCGTAAATTCCCAGGTGGCGCTTTATTGCACCCTGATTGTCGCTGCCAGTGGAGTCGTCGGCCGATATTTTTATGCGCAAATACACCACGGTCTATACGGACCCAGTACCTCGCTGCGCGCGCTGGTTGCAACGGCAGAAGCGTCGGAAGAAACCGCAGGAAATAATCCTGCCTTGAATGGTGAAGCCGGGCGTCGGCTGGCAGCGCTGGCCGCGAGGGTGCTGGACAAGCCCGAAACGCTGGGACAGTCGGCATGGTGGCCTGTCTGGTTCGGTCTCCGAACTCGATGGGCAGGCTTCCAGATCAAACGTCTCGCCTATCAAAACATTGATGAACTCGCCGGCACATCTGCTGCAGGCCGCGCACATCGGTCTCGGCTGCGTCGGGCAGCGCGATTGTATGTCGGCAAGCGTCTCGGCGAAATCCGCCGGGTAGCACAGTTCCGGTTTTTCGAAAAACTATTTTCTCTGTGGCACGTAGTTCATGTGCCGTTTTTTCTCATGATGGTTATTTCCGCGATTGTGCATGTCGTAGCCGTGCATCTGTATTGAGTCGGAAACCATGCCCGTTTATCGCAAACTGTTTCTGTTGCTCGGGCTGACAGGTCTGTTGCTTGGCTCCGCCGCCGGCGCCATCGAAGTCGAGAAACTGGTCATGCCAGGCGAGGTCATCGCTGGTCATGCCGAAACCGAGGCGGACTGTTCGGCCTGTCACAAGGCCTTTGCGCGTGACAAGCAAAACCAGCTATGCCTGGATTGTCATCAGCTAATTAGCACCGATTTGTCGAACAAGCGCGGATTTCATGGCTTAAATCCGGAAATCGCAGACGCAGGCTGTTCTTCCTGCCATACCGATCACATTGGCAGGGATGCAGAAATCGTTGTCTTCGATGCGGACGATTTCGATCATCGATTCGCCGACTTTCTGTTGCGCGGTGCGCACCAGGAAGTTGCCTGCAAGGACTGCCATGAGCCGGCAGCACTTTATCGCGAAGCGTCATCCGTTTGCGTTGCTTGTCATCGTGACGACGATGCGCATAAAGGCGGCCTGGGTGACGAGTGTGCAAGTTGCCATGTCGAAAGTGACTGGCTAACGGTCCGGTTTGACCACCTGGCCGAGTCCGGTTTTGCACTGCTTGGCGCTCATGATGCGGTAGCCTGTCAGGACTGTCACCAGGACTTGCAGTTTGCAAATACACCTGACACCTGCATTGGTTGCCATCGCAGTGACGACGTTCATGAAGGGCTGCTCGGGGAGGACTGCGCCGCCTGCCATAACGAGCAACGCTGGACGGCAAGTCGATTCGATCACAACACGCTGACCGATTTCCCTCTGCTCGGTGGTCATGCGCCGCTGGAATGTGAGGCCTGTCATTTTGAGCCGGTCAACTTCGCCAGCCCCGGGACCGCATGCGCAGACTGTCATGGCAAGGATGATCCGCATGACAATCAATTGGGAACAGATTGTGCTGCGTGCCACAACGAGCGGTCCTGGCTGGAAGACGTCCGCTTCGATCACAGCCTGACCTTGTTCCCACTGTTTGGCGAGCATACTGATGTGGCCTGTGAAGGCTGCCATGAAACAGCCCGGTTTCTGGACGCGTCCACAGCCTGCGTGGACTGTCATCAGGACGAAGATGTCCACAATGGCACCCTTGGTCAGAATTGCGGCGCCTGTCACAACCCTGCCGGCTGGGAGCTTTGGCGCTTCGACCATTTCATCAGCGCAGGCTTCCTGCTGGATGGCGCTCACGCGGAACTACTGTGCGAGGACTGCCACACCGAGCCCGTTGATCTGGGCATGTCCACATCATCCCGTTGTGTTGATTGCCATCGTGAAGACGATGTGCATAACGGTGAATTCGGGCGTGATTGCGAGCGCTGTCACGTGACATCTACTTTCGAGGAAGTCGGAGAAGTGCGATGAAATCACCGCAAACTATGGCTGCCGTATTTCTGGCGCTGCTGCTTGGGTGCCTCCCCGTGATAGGACTGGGGCAGACGCCATTCGACTCTGATTTCGATCATTTCACTACCGGTTGGCCTCTGGAAGGAGCCCATCGAAATGCCGATTGTGCTGATTGTCATGTTGGCGGAATTTTCGAGGGCGTACCTCGCGAATGTACTGCCTGTCATTCGCAGGCCGGGCTGTCCAAGGCGACGCCGATACCGCCGGACCATGTTGCCACCACAGCGCAGTGTCAGGACTGCCATCTCGAAAATGCCTGGGCGCCGGTCTGGCGTGTGGACCATTTTCAGGTGCTGGGTAGCTGTTCGAGTTGTCATGACGGCATTAAAGCGGCCGGGAAAGGGCCGGGGCATGTCGCCACAACCGAGGATTGCGAATCATGTCACATCACTTTCGGCTGGTCACCGGCGCGCTTTGATCACAGCGGCGTCATGCCTGGCACCTGCAATGAGTGTCATTCCGGCGACAAGACGCCTCAGCATATTCCGACCATTGAACAATGCGATGCCTGCCATTTAACCACTTCGTGGCTGCCGGCCATGTTTGATCACAGCTCGGTTATGCCGGGCACCTGCAACGCCTGTCACCTCGACGATAAGTCGAATAACCATATTGCCACCCAGGAGGAGTGCGATGTCTGTCACCTGACGACCGCCTGGCTGCCGGCGATGTTTGACCACAGCAATGTAGCGCCTGGCACCTGCAATACCTGCCATGTCAGCGATAAGCCGACTGATCATATTGTTACGCAGGCGGAATGCGACGCCTGCCATGTGACGACCGCCTGGCTGCCGGCCATGTTTGACCACAGCAATGTGGCGCCCGGTACCTGCAATGCTTGCCATCTCGGAGACAAGCCGATCCAGCATATTGAGACGCAGGCGCAATGCGATGCCTGCCATCTCACTACGGCCTGGCTGCCGGCGATGTTTGATCACAACAATGTAGCGCCTGGCACCTGCAATACCTGTCATCTGGATGACAAACCGGTGCAGCATATCGAGACGCAGGCGCAATGTGATGCCTGCCATATATCCAGCGCCTGGCTGCCCGCCATGTTTGACCACAGCAATGTGGTTCCGGGTACCTGCAATACCTGTCATCTGGATGACAAACCGGCGCAGCATATTGTTACGCTGGCACAATGCGATGCCTGCCATCTCACGACGGGCTGGCTGCCCGCTTCATTTGATCATCAGAACATTACGCAGCCATGCAGTAGCTGCCATGCCGATGATAAGACCACAGGCCATTTCATCACCGCGCAGGAATGTGATGCCTGTCATACGACAACCGGCTGGCAGCCCGACATATTCATGCATATGTCGGCTGCCTACCCGGGTGACCATGCCGGCAACCTGGCATGCACTGAATGCCACGGCGGCAACTCTGAGCTGGTGACCTGGCCATCGCCGGCCTATCAGCCCGACTGCGCCGTTTGTCACCAGAACGATTTCCGCTCCGGCCCGCATCGCACGACTGAGAATCCCGATACCAATTACAACGTCAGTGAATTGCGCGATTGTTCAGGCGCATGTCATATATATACCGATTCCAGTCTCACGGTGATTAGTCGTTCACGACCAGGTCCGGAACACCGGGTAAATAGTCGTGAATTCTGATGTCGCATCGGGCAGGTTGCTGTTTGTCCTGCTTTTGCTGTTGTTCGGGCTGCCGTCAGAGGCCGCTGCAGATGTGTTCGATAATGCTCAGCTATATCGTGACAATGGCCAAAGCATTCTGGAGCTGAATTTTGGCTGCTCGTTTCGTTTCATGGCCTACCGTCTGCTGGGTACAGGCAGCGAACTCGAAATCGAGCTGGCCCCAATTGGCGAATGCGCGCAACTGTCAGAAGCAGGGTCCGTGTTTGAGTTGCGTCGACCCGCCGGCAGTTCACTGGCTGGTGTGGACCGCATCGAAATGGCGCTGCGCAATGAGCAGTATTTTCTCACCGTGCGCCTGAATGTTCCTCGTGATGTGGAAATCTCCCAGCCTTCCGGGTTGCGGCGTTTGCGGATTAATCTGGGTTCGCCGGCTGTTGAACTTGTCAGAGATGATCCTCAGGGCACTGCTTATGCCATCAACCTGTTCACCGCTGGCAATCCGGACAGCCTGATCGGTGCGGAATTGCAGCTAGTTAGCAAACTGCTTTATACAGCGCAGACTAAAGTTGGCGAAACGATATGGCATCACCTGCGACTGGGATTTTATGGCACGGAATCACGTGCCGAGGCAGCGCTCGAGAAAGTCAGAAACAATTATCCGGATGCGGAAGTGGTGCGCGTATCAGCGACAGAATTTGCAACTGCCGCACGTAATCGCGTTGTGCTGCAGAAAGCCGGCGCGCCGGTAGCTACCACCCGTCTGGGGCAAGCTGCTACGGGGTTGAGCGCGGCCAGATTGCAGGAACTGTTGGCTGAGGCGCGGGCAAAAATGCGGTCGGGCGACTACGAGGCAGCTATTGAGATCTATGCCCGCATTCTGCGCGAAGGCGCGACCGAAGCTTCTGCCGAAGCACTTGAATATCTTGGTCTCGCTTATGAACGGAATAATCAGCCGGAACTGGCGCTGGCGGAATACCGGCGTTATCTGGAGCTGTATCCGGATACGCCGGGTGCCGAGCGGGTGCGGCAGCGTCTCGAGGCCCTGCTGCTGGTATCCGGCAGCGGCGGTCCCAAGGGCAGACCAGCCGGCCGCAGAGCAGAGCGATCAGCGCGCAGCAATAAGCCCGAATGGGAAATTTATGGCGGTTTCGCGCAGTACTATCGCCGCGACGTTAGTGATTTCGGCGGATCAGGGTCGGAAGTCAATCAGTCTGCCGTGTTAACCGATTTGGATATTGTTACCCGGCGCGATGGTGCGCGGTTCGATATTGCCACCCGAGCCACGCTTGGCAACTACTACGATCTCCTCACCAGTGACAAAGGCCCCGGCAATGACACCCGCATTTACTACCTTTATGCCGATGTGGCAGATGACAAGTATGACGTCAGCGCCCGTTTCGGGCGACAAACTTTGCGCGGCAGTGGAGTGCTGGGCCGTTTCGATGGCTTGCATGTTGGCTGGCGCTTCAACCCGGACTGGCGCATCAATTTCATGGCCGGCGAGCCGGTTTATTCAACTTCAGACGACGGCGATTCGGATCGGTCATTCTATGGAATCAGCCTGGATATCGCTGATTTGCGCGATAGCTTTGATGTCACGCTGTATTTTAACGCTCAGGATGTCGATGGTATTGAGAACCGGCAGGCAGTAGGCGGCGAGTTCCGTTACTTTGATGATCGCAGATCATTGGTTTCGACGGTTGACTATGATATTGGCTATGGTTCGCTGAACAATGTCACCGTGCTGGGCAACTGGAATTTCGACAATCAGCTAACTCTCAATGCGAACTTTGATTACCGGCGCAGCCCTTATTTGCTGAGCGAGAATGCCCTGGTTGGTCAGGCCGTTGATAGCATTGACGAATTGCTGCTGAGCTACACAGAAGATGAAATTCGCATGTTGGCGGAAGACCGTAGCGCCGATCTGACCACGCTCTCTGTCGGTTTCTCGCGACCGCTGACCGAAAACTTTGATTTGACCATGGATCTGACGGCCGCGGATTTTGGCGGCACGGCGGCCTCGGGAGGTGTGCCGGCACAGCCGGGCCTGGGTACAGACTATTACTACAATGTCAGCCTGATCGGATCAGGTCTATATAAAGAGCGCGATGCTGCAATATTTTCGCTGCGCTATCTGGACGCCAACACGGTCAGCACAAGCATGCTGTCAGCCGATTATCGCTATCCGCTGACAGAAAAATTGCGTGTCAATCCGCGGCTGACGATCGCGTATCGCGACGCAGCGATCGCTGACAGCACGGAAACCCTGCTGACCCCATCGGTGCGGCTGTTCTGGCAATGGCGCCGAAATCTGCGACTGGAGCTGGATCTGGGCACGCGATTGTCCAGTCAGGATACAGCCGGTGGATCCGACAGTTCGACCGCATGGTTTGTCTACGGGGGCTACCGCTACAATTTCTAGTCCTAAACAGAACAGGACATGCGAGCCGGTTGTGACCAACAAATTCAAACAAGCCACCCTGACCGCACTGCGTATGGCCCTGCGCCCGCTGGTGCGTATTTTGTTGCGTAATGGGGTGACCTACAAGGAAGCTGCCGAAATATGCAAACAGACATTCGTAGAAGTCGCGCGTGACGATTATGGCGTGCACCGACGGCCTACCAATGTTTCCCGCATAGCCATTCTCACGGGCTTAAGCCGTCATGAGGTGAAGAAAGTCAAGGATGCGCTGGCAGCGGATCCGGAGGAACTTGAGCGCATGAACACTGCCACGCGCGTGCTTGGCGGCTGGCACACGGACCCGGACTTTCTTGATGCAACGGGGTCGCCGCGTGTGCTGCAGGCTGCCGGAGACAGTAACGTGGCAAATAGTTTTGCCGGGCTCTGTCATCGCTATGCGCCCGATATCCCGGTTACGGCGATGCTAAAGGAATTACAGCGCGTGAATTCGGTTGCGCTTCATGATGACGGCACTGTCGAGGTTGTGTCGCGCTACTTCATGCCCGCCTCGCAGGATCCGGATGCGGTCCTGCGGGCCGGCAGTGTCGTTGAAGATCTGGGTGATACCGTGGTTTTCAATCTGAGTCAGGACCGCGAGGCCGGCGAGGTCACGAGATTTGAAGGTCGCGCCACCAACCAGCAGGTTCGTGCCACCGATTCCGCAGCGTTTCGCACCTGGCTGGAAAACGAAGCGCAGACGTTTCTGGAGCGAGCGGACAATTGGCTGGCGCAGCATGAGCGTCGTTCGGACGGCAAGCGGAGCGAACGTATCGTGCGTCTGGGCGTAGGTGTATATCAAATCAGTAGCGACAAAGAGAACTGAATTCAATGTATAGAACCAGAAACCTTTTGCATGCTGTGTTCGTTGTGCTGCTGGTGATTAGCTGCACCGATGACAGCACTCAGGTAGCAGGCATTGACCGTGGCGGAATTCGTCAGACATCGGTCGGGCCCATTGATGGATTTGGCAGCATTATCTCCAATGGGGAGCGCTACGAAGTCGGCAATGCGACCATCACGAGCAATGGCGCCGTGGTAACCGAAGCCGAACTGCAGGTCGGTCAGGTTGTGGTGATTGATGCACAACTCGCCAGTGTTGGCGCCATGCCGGAGGCTGAAACTGTCCGCTACGAAAGCAACCTCCGTGGCCCGGTCACAATGCTCGATCCAATTAATAATTCTCTGGTCGCGCTCGGGCAGAACGTTGTGGCGACGAGTTCCACCGTATTCGGCCCCGGAATTGAGCCCGCAGACATAAGTGGTCTGGCACTGGCAGATGTCATCGAAGTCAGCGGCCTTGTTGACGCAGCTGGTGCAATTGTTGCGACACGAATCGAACTGAAAAACGTGCCTTATGAAATTCAGCTTGCCGGTATGGCAACGGTCGGGCCGGGAATGACGTTCTCCATCGGTGCGCAAACTGTTGACTATGCTGCTGCAACCGTTACCGGGTTTCCGGGCGGGGCTCCTGACACCGGTGACCCGGTTTGGGTCACGGCCGCTGCTTTCGGCCCTGGCGGCGAAATTCTGGCGCTGGAGGTGGCGTATCGCGGCGACATTTTGCAGACCAATGCAGGTGATCAGGGCGAACTGGAAGGTTTGATCACGAATTTTGTTGCTGCTGACGATTTTCAGATTGCGGGTATCGCTGTAACCACAAATGCGCAGACTCAATACAGCGGTGGTTCTGTCGCGGGTCTGGCAAACAATGTTCTGATTGAAGTTGCGGGTGTTTTTGATGCAACCGGCGCGCTCGTAGCCAGTGAGATTGAATATCGGGAAGAAGGCAATGTTCTCATCGAGGCCGCGGTGGACTCGGTGAATGCAGACAATCGGGTGACGGTATTTGGCATACCGGTCGAGACAACAGTGCAGACCACTATTGAAGACAAGCGCGATGAATTGCGGCCATTTAGCCTGACAGACCTTTCGCCCGGAGACTATCTCAAAATTAGCGGTGTTTCTGCCGGCGGTACCATTATTGCAACGCGCCTTGAACGCGTTGGTATTGAAGACAAATACAAAGTACGCGGGCCGCTCGTTGCTATTGCGGACCCGCAATTCACGGTAGGCGGCAAAACGGTTCAGACCGTCACGGGTACAAC
The DNA here is from genome assembly GCA_964350425.1 of uncultured Chromatiaceae bacterium. Taxonomy (GTDB): domain Bacteria; phylum Pseudomonadota; class Gammaproteobacteria; order Steroidobacterales. The sequence goes on from CAYGKB010000040.1 coordinate 11,190, forward strand.
GGAGTTTGAGGCCAACAATGCAGACGTTTCTGCGCCACAGTTTTTTGCGGCTGCCGCCGCCTGTCTGCCAGCCGGATGTCGCGTTGCCGTCGAATGGGAAACCAGCGCGTCGCTGACCGTGGCCAGTGCAGTCAGCCTGGGTGACTGAGCTTTGCTGCAACGCATAAAAAACACTATTAAATATATAAAAAACAGAAAGTTAAAGACTTAAGGTTGGCTTAAGGCGGCACCGCCATGCTGTGCACATTCGCTAAGTGGCAAGGGGCCATGGATATGCAGGCAGTACTGGCAGATACCGAGCTAACCGCACCGGCAGGCGCATCGTTAGGCACGGCTTTTACACGGGCGTTTCGGCGCCTGGGTGATACGCGGCCGGACTTCGATTTTGTTTGCGCCAACAGCAGCGGTCGCGCGGCAGCGGAACGCTATGTAAGTGAATGTTTTGCCCGCACCTACGGTGCCAGCATTTCCTCGTACATGCCGCTGCTGCTTACTATGCGCTGCGCAAACGAGTTAAGCAGTGTTGCCGGTGTCCGTGCGGCCCTGACAGGGCCGCTGTTTCTGGAGAACTATCTCCACCAGCCCGTGGAAGTGCTGCTGTCGGAAAAGACAGCGCAGCCCGTGCGACGCGCCAATATTTTTGAACTCGGCAATCTTGCCGCCAACCGTCCCGGTCTGTCGTTCATGCTCTATGTTGTACTGGCAAACGTCATGTACCGTGCCGGCTACGACTATGCCGTGTTTACGGCTACCAGGCAGGTAGCGCGCGTTGTGGATAAGCTGAATTTCAGCACCTTCGCGCTGGCGGAAGCCAACCCCGATTGTCTCGGCAGCTCGGCATCAGACTGGGGCAGCTATTATCAGAACAACCCTCAGGTAATGGCAGTTGATCTGCGCAGCAGCATGCAGGTCTTTGCCGGCCAGCCTCTGCAGGCAATTACCGCAAGGCTATTCGCGCCCGAGATCAATTCGCTGGTCAATAGCGTGAGCGCACCCTCGCATTAAGGTGGCCGCGGGATGACTGCGAACGGACATATTGATCTGCTGCAGGTACTGCGCCGTCGGGCCGCAACTGACATTGTGGTCCATGAGCACGAGCAAAATTTTGCAGTCGCCGAATTGCTGGCCCGCACGGCCAGGTTGAGTTCCTGCCTTGCACAGGCCAATTTGCAGAATATCGCTTTACTGGCAGGTAATTCGGTGTCCTGGATTGTTGTTGATCTGGCCTGCCAGGCGGATGGCCGCTGTCTTATTCCGTTGCCGTCGTTCTTTTCTGACGGTCAGT
>CAYGKB010000041.1:0-12253 GCA_964350425.1 uncultured Chromatiaceae bacterium
GTGGGAGAACCTTGAAGAGTTCATGCCCATTGTTTACACACCCACGGTTGGCCTGGCGACCAGCAATTTCAGTCATGTATTTGAGCGTGGGCGCGGACTCTGGATCACACCGGACATGCGTGGGCGGATCCGCGACGTAATGCGGAATGCGGTGCGCCGGCGCTATGTGGCGCTAATGGTCGTGACCGACAATGAAGCCATTCTGGGTATCGGTGATCAGGGCGCCGGCGGCATGGCTATTTCTGTCGGCAAACTGGCGTTGTATACCGCATGTGCGGGTATACACCCGGCATCAGTATTGCCGGTCAGCCTTGATGTCGGCACCGATAACCAGGCTCTGCTGGATGATCCGCTGTACCTAGGTTGGCGCCAGCCGCGTTTGCGCGGCGCCGCATACGAGGAACTGGTGGCTGAGTTTGTTGCTACCGTGGCGGAATGTTACCCGGGCACGCTGCTGCAGTGGGAAGATTTCAGCAAGAACAATGCACTGGCTATTCTCGACCGGTTTCGCGATCGCGTGCCTTCATTTAATGATGATATTCAGGGCACCGGTGCGGTAGCGCTGGCAGGTATATACAGTGCCTGCCGAATCAGGGGCGACGCACTGGCTGACCAGCGCATACTGATTTATGGCGCCGGCGCTGCAGGGCTGGGAATATACCGGCAAATATACGCGGGGCTGGCGCTCGACGGTCTGGAAGAGGCAGCTATCCGGCAGAAAATTGCGGTACTGGACAGCCGCGGCATGCTGGTAGATGACCGGGATCTCCGTGACGCTTACAAGCGCGACATGGCCTGGCCGGCAACTGCCGCTGCGGAACTGGGCTTGCCCGACCCGGATGATCGCGATCTGGCTGCCGTGGTGCGGGCTTTCCGCCCGACGGTGCTGATCGGCGCGTCGGGTCAGGCGGGCGCGTTCAGTGAGGATGTCATTCGAACCATGGCCGCGCACTGCGAACGACCGGTGGTGTTGCCGTTTTCGAACCCCACCAAAATTTCTGAAGCGACCCCGGCCGATGTGTTGCACTGGTCGGATGGCCGCGCGCTGGTCGCGACCGGCAGCCCGTTTGAGCCTGTCGAAATAAATAACCGGCGCATTGAGATCGGTCAGGGTAACAACGTGTTTATATTCCCGGGTATCGGGCTGGGCGCCCTGCTCAGTGAAGCCGCAACCGTCAGCGACGCCATGATCAGTGCGTCGGCGCAGGCACTGGCCGGCGTTGTGACCGAAGCCGAACTGCAGCGGGGCTTGTTGTTCCCGTCAATTTCCCGGCTGCGGGAAGTGGCCGCCGCGGTGGCGGCAGCGGTCATGCGCCAGGCTGCCGACGAGGGTATAGCAACAGTCGAGCACAGCGACATTGAAGCCTGTATTAAGGCCGCGATGTGGGAACCGGCTTATACCGAATATATTGCTGCGGAGTAAATCCGGTCAGCCGACCCAGTGCAGCGGTTCTTCCTGCATAAGCGCCAGTTGTTCGCGCAGTGCGAGCACATGTTCGTCCCAGTAGCGGCCGCTGTTAAACCACGGAAAGGCGCGTTTAAACGCCGGATCTTCCCAGCGGCGCCCCAGCCATGCGGCATAGTGCATGATGCGCAGAGTGCGCAGCGCTTCGATCAGATGCAGTTCGCGGGCGTCGAACTCGAGAAACTGGGTGTAGCCAGTCAGTATTTCATTGAGTTGCGGAGTCTGTTCACTGCGGTCGCCGGACAGGAACATCCAGATGTCCTGCACGGCAGGACCCATTCTGGCATCGTCGAGATCCACGATATGCAACTGCTCGTCGGTGACCAGCACATTGCCGGGATGAAAGTCGCCATGCAGCCGCAGGTTATCGGGATGGCCGGCGCGGTCGAAGCAATATTCGACCTGCTGCAGGAGATCATCGCTCAGACTTTGATAGGCGTCGCGAATATCGGCCGGAATGAAGTTCTGTTTCAGTAACCAGTCCGCCGAGTCCCGCCCGAAGCTGTCAATATCCAGGGTGGGGCGCGCACTGAAGTCCGCGGTTTTACCGTGTATATGTATCCGGCCGACGAGCCGGCCCAGCTGCGCGAGCAAATCCAGATCGTCCAGGTCGGGCGCACGACCGCCGCGGCAGGCAAACAGCGCAAAGCGAAATTCGCCGCGCCGGTGCAGGGTTTCGCCGCCCGCTGCCAGCGGCGGCACCACCGGTAACTCATCGTCGGCCAACTCCTGGCTGAAGGCATGCTCCTCCAGAATGGCTGCATCGGACCAGCGACCCGGCCGGTAGAACTTGGCGACAATATTGCCGTTGTCCTCGGTGCCTACCTGGTAGACACGATTTTCGTAGCTGTTCAGGGCGAGCAGTCTGCCATCACAGCGGTAGCCGACGGACTCTACCGCATCAATGATGTCGCCGGGTTGCAGCTCCTGATAGGCGAGCGCTATCTGACTATTGTGCCTGGGTCGCATGGGCGCACTCTGGACATTGGAGTGCGCAGTCTAGCAAGGAGCTTGCTGTCGTGGTCCGGTGTGACACGATCAGGCTGGCTGAGCTTCAGGGTGCAGGCTGGCGGAAAATTTTGCCGCCAGGGTCAGCAGCGCGGGCACCGCCAGTGCCCAGGCCAGCCCGATGGCGCCGAACAAAACCATCCGGTCGCCGGTGACTTCGGCGGTTCCCAGCGCGATGCCGCCATAATAGGAAAGCGGGCCGCAGACAAATGCCAGGGCGGCCGCCAGCATGCGGCGTTCGCGCAACCAGCCCAGGCAGCCGTTCATGGTCAGCGCAAAATTCGCCCACAGGGCGAGGATCCACAGCGGAGCCGCGCCGTTCCAGAGCAACTCACCGCGATACGCAATCAGACCTGCCTGCACGTACAGCGTGTCCAGCAGCAGGCCAAAGCAAACGGCCACGCAGGCGAGCAAAAAATCAGCCCGGGCCGTCGGTGATGTGCCGGCGTGCCAGGCAACAAACAGCGCCAGCATTGCCAGCCCCAGCCAGGCATAGCCGAATACTACGCCGGCCAGGCTGGCCGCCCAGACGATTTTGAAAAACAGCAGGTTCGAGACGATCAGCACTATTTTTTCTCTTCACGGGCCTGTGCAATACGGGCTTTGCGTGCTTCGCGGGCGTCTGCCAGCAACAGCGCGACCAGACAACTGCCTGCAATGGCTACGGCCAGAACCGAAACAAATATTTCCATGTTGTCCTCTCCTTGACGAGTTGCGTTTCCCGGTAGTGCCGGGTCAGGAGATAGTTCGTCTACTTTACGGCCGCGGATGGCGCCGATTGGTATCAATTTGTAACGATATAACTAATTGAAAAATATTTACTTTTCAGCTTCTTCTGCGGCCTGGGGAGGTGGCGCCGACGGTTTTTCTGACGCTGACGCCGGCAAGGGTGATGTGGCGCCTGCGTGCTTATAGAAATTCAGCATTCCGCCGGCATCTGCGATAACCGCAAGATTGCGGCCTGGTAATAGCAGGACTCCCTGCGGCGGAGCGGCAGTTTGCACAGTCTGCACCCGCTGCGGACTGGCCGGCACTGAGACATCATAAACACGGAATTGATTGCCCGGCTGCGACAGCGCAAAGGCAAAATCCGTGGCGCCGAATTTTTTCACCGCAACCTGATTGATGGTCTGCAGGTCGCGTTCGCCCCAGATAAATTCACCCTCGGTCGTCCATGCAGACAAGCTGTAGCCGCTGACAGGATCGCTGACGTCGGCAGCGCTGTAGACAATGCTGCCGTCCGCACTGAAGGCCACTGCCAGCGGCTGCTGACCGGGCGTGCCGAACAGGCGCCTGGTCTCCAGCCAGTAAGGCTCGAATACATCAATACCCTGATTGGCGGGCAAAGCGGCGGCGGCCTGACTGTTGTCTGCCGACAGAGCAACAAAAACCGGCTGTGCATCTGCCGGCTGGATCAGTCCGGCCTCGGTCAGCCGGTTGGCGCCGAGGTCGAGTGCCCCCACCCGGTAATTGCTTTGTCTGGCCGGATTGATGCTGACAACCTGCACGCTGCCAGACTGACTGATGTCGGCAGTATCGTTCGTGGCCGCGATGATGTTGTCAGCCGTCACCCTGAGCGGCGCATTAACAATAGCAACAATAGCGACCAGATCCGCCCCGGAACTGGCCACGGCGATGCTGCTGGGTTGATGGCCAATGCCGATGATTTCGGTCAACTGTGGTGCGGCCGGGTCTGCCAGATCAATGATGGCCAGGCCGCCCGGGGTGCGCGGATGTGGCGCCGGCTGGCCGACTTCCGGCTGCGCCAGGTAGAGAGCTGCCAGCGCCCAGCGGCCATCCGGGCTGATGGCCACGCCCACCGGCGACCCCGGCAGTTGCATGCGGCTGATGCGTTGGGCCTGCAACGGATCAACAATATCGATGATATCGAGCGCCATGCGCTGGCGATTGGTATGCAGCAGAACCTGTTCGTCCGGCATGGCAGCAAGCACTTCCGCGCCGCCGTCGGCAGCAAAGCCTGCAACCCATTCAAATTCCGGGGCGGCAGCCCGCTCGGGCGCGGCGGTCATCACCAGCCATACCGCAACGCCACCCGCTGCCAGCAATGCCAATGTGAGGAGCGTATTGCGCATGACTCTCAATCTACTGTATTTCGGCTGCGTCAGAAAGCTTGGGTGCGCAGCGGGCTATTTTTGTGCACCGCCAATGACAATTTTGCCGCTCTTGTTAATCGGTGCGCGCCCCAGCAGACGCGAAGCCAGATCAATATGGCCGTCCAGTGCGTATTCCACCGTCAGGTCATCAGCCGCCAGCATGTTAAAGCCGGTGCTCAGCGCCTTGGCAATGCTCAGCGACGCGGGGACCGTTATAACGGTGGCGTCATAGGGAGCTATATCGAAAGCTTCGTTCAGTCTGGCGGTGGCGATTTCCGCGCCGTTAATCTGCAGCGCCAGCCGGCCGCCCTTGACGGGCAGTTTGACGCTGTTGGGATTACTGATGCGTAGCCGCGCCTCCAGATCCACCCGCATACCCAGCATGCTGGGCTGACCCAGCGTGATGCCGTCCAGTTCGACTTCCGGGGGCTCGAGGTCGGCGTACAGCAGCGCGCAGCCGGACAGCAGGGTAAGAGTAAGTACGTAGGCACTTAGCCGCGGCAGAAAGTGTTTCATGTGATAGTCTGAAATTTGTTGAGCATAAGCTGCAAATATACCAGCCGATTGGAGTCTTAAGTCATGAAAGTTTTTCTGGTTCCTGTCGCCGACAGGCCCGAGGCCAAGGCAGCAGTCAAAGTTGCCTTCGGTCTGGCCGAGCGATATTCCGCCAACGTGGTGGGCTGCCACCTGCGCCCCCATCGAGATGCCGGTAAAGAGTACAAAATGTCAGGGTTGCCGCTGTTCGGCTCGGTGGATGAAGACGCGTTGCGGGAACTGAGCAAGAAAGGTTCAGCGGCTGGTGTGCGCGCTGCGGCCCGCCTGTTTGAAGATGCCGCGACAGCAGCAGGCTTTGCAATGAGCAAGGGTCCGCGGCTGAATCAGGACGAGCTGGCCATCTGGCAGGAACTGGTGGGTTCTCCCGACAAGCTGATGGCCATCGCCGGCCCGGTGGCTGACATGGCTATAGTCAGCCGGCCCAAATCCGGCAAGCGCTCGGGTCGCCTGGCCCGCATGTTTTTGCTCGCGGCGCTGATGCAAACCGGGCGGCCGGTGCTGGTGCTGCCGCAGCGGCAGATACCAGTGCCCGGCAAGCGCGTTTTGATAGCCTGGAACCAGAGTCCTGAAGCCAGTCGCACGGTTGCCGCATGCATGCCGATGCTGGCTCATGCCGAGCAGGTTAATATCATAAGCTGCGGCACCGAGGACCGGCGTGGTCCAAAGTCAAAACAGCTGATGGACTATCTCAAGTTCTGGGGCGTGCAGTCTAAAGTTATACGCACCAAAGGCCGCAATGAGGAACAGGAAATCTTGCAGTTCTACCAGAGCAGCGGTTCCGATGTGTTGTTGATGGGTGCATACAGTCGTTCGCGGCTGCGCGAGGTGGTGCTGGGCGGCATGACGGAGCAAATGCTGTGGCACGCTGATATTCCGGTGATCATGCAGCACACCTGAGCGTTTGACAGCGACCCGGTCACTTACCAGGGCACGATTTTGCCGTTGAACATGACCAGCCGGCCGTTCATTTCCGGTTCCAGCCGGCCGATCAGTTCAATCACCTGACTCGCGGCCACGGCGGCCGGGGTGGATTTGCCCTGCCAGCCGGAGTCGCGCATCAACTGTGTATCGACCCGGCCGGGTGAAATCATCACAATAACAATGCCGCTGTCGCGCAGGTCAGCCAGCAGCGATCCCATTGCACTCAGGTGAGCTGCCTTGCTCATCTTCATGAAATAGTGACCGCCAAACATTCTGCCGATGGTTGGCGTGCCCATGCCGCCGCCAAGGCTGATGATCTTTTTTTGCCTGCTGGCCAGCACCTGGTCGAGAAAGGCGGCACTCACCCGCAGTGAGCCTATACTGTTTACCTCGAGGACACGCTGCAGTTCCCTAAAATCAAAACTGCCCAGCGTCTGTGCCTGCAGGTCGCCATAGATTCCGGCATTGTTCAGCAGCACATCAATGGGCAGCCCGGCATACTTGTCTGCAACAGCAGCAACCTCCTTGTCGCTGGTCACATCCAGCTGTTCCAGCGCGACCTGCGGGAACGCCGCTGCCAGTTCCCTTAATTCCGCGGCGTTTTGCGGATTTCGGCAGGTTGCGATGACATTCCAGCCCGCCCGCGCATATTGCCGGGCAAATTCCAGCCCGAGTCCGCGATTTGCCCCGGTGATCAGTACCGTGGATGCCTGCGGGTCGAATGCCGGCCCGCCGGACTGAGTGAGGACACAGCCGCCGCCAGCCATGGCCAGAAACATCAACGCGAATGCTTTGGTTATACTTTGCACGGAATTTGTAACCTGCCTTTCCACATTACCAGGGTCTGTATGTCAGCTTATCTGTTTCCGCTTTATTCTTTTACGCATCTTATTGTGATGCTCTGGTGCCTGTCGTTGCTGCGCCGGCATCGTGCGCCCGGGGCATTACTGACCGCACTGATCGCCGCCGGGCTTGTCTACGATAACGGCATTATTGCGCTGGGGTCGAGTATCGGCGTGGGGCCCATTCTGGAAGCATTAAACTGGCCGCGGTTTGTGCTGCATGCGCTGGTTACCCCTTTCATGATGATCGCGGTAACGCAAATGGCGATAGCCGGCGGCATTCGCTGGGCAGCCGGGCGCCCATGGCAAATCGCGGTCTGGATACTGGTGATCGCGGGTATGGCCGAAGGGCTGTTCGGGCATCTGCTCGGGCTGGATCTGAAGCCCGCCTGCTTCAATGGCGTGGTCCGCTATACCGCCAACCTGAACCCGTCGCAGTTTTGCTCCGATACTCAGGTCGCCAGTCAGGGCGGCGGGCCACCTATCCCCTCTATAGTCGGAAACCTGGTCACGCTAATCATTGGCTTTGCGCTATGGCGGCGCAACGACTGGATTTGGCTCATGACGGGATCGCTGGTCATGTTTGTTGCGGCTGCGATACCGTCCAGCGGTTTTGGGCTGGCGCCGGGGAATGGAGGCGAGGTGGTGTTGTTGTTAACCTACGCGTTTACTGTGAATCGCTTTGGCCGTCGCCGCACTCCGGCAGGGGCGGTCTGACAGCAATTTTGTACCAGTTGGTGAAAATTTCGCATGAGTGAGAATTTTGGTTTCGCCGCGGAAATAATCCGGCGCAGTGCCGCAGGCTATGCAGGTCTGGCCGCCTCGATGCTGACCGACCGGGAACGCGAGTTGCTGGAACAGGCCGGCGCCCAGGAACTTTGGAAAAAGCACCTGATTCAGCGCCTGCTGGAGCTGTCGGCGGCGCTGGGTGCAGGTGAATCGCGCCTGTTCAGTGAGCGGGTAGTCTGGTCACGCAAGACTTTTGCAGCCAGAGACCAGGACGATCATCTGATCGCGACGAGTCTGCAGTGTCTGCGCGATGTGCTTGCCGATGCACTGCCGGACAAGGCAGCTCAACCCGCAACGCGGTTTCTGGATGCAGCCATCACCGAACTCGACCAGCCGATGCCGCAACCCGAGGCCTCCACGCTGGATCCTGCGACTGCCACCGGCCGTTTGGCATTGACCTATTTGCAGGATGTGCTGGAAGGCAACAGCGCACAAGCGTCGCGCGCCATTGTTGCCGCGGTGGAGCAGGGGATGCCTGCCGCGGATGCATATATAGACGTATTGCTGGGAGCGCAGCGTGAAATCGGCCGCTTGTGGCATGCCAACGAAGTCAGCGTGGCCGAGGAACACCTGGTTTCGGCGACCACGCAGAAAACCATGGCGGTGATTGCGCACGTCGCGCAACGCCAACCCGGCAACGGTGCGACGGTGGTGTCGGCCTGCGTGGCTGGTAACGCGCATGACATAGCGTCCCGGGCGCTGGCTGACCTGTTCTACCTGGCCGGCTGGCGCAGCATTTTTCTGGGTGCCGACGTGCCGGTAAGCGATTTGCCGGCGGTGCTGGATGCTTACGACGCTGACTTACTGACTCTTACAGGGACCCTTAGTACACAGGCCGGTGAGGCCGCCACGGCTATCAGCAGTGTGCGCGAGCATTGCGAGCGCCCCGTCAAAATACTGGTGGGTGGTGCATTGTTCGATGAGGCACCGGATATGGCCAGGTCTTTTGGGGCCGATGCCTATAGTGCCGACCTGCGGGAAGCGCTGAGCATCGGCGCGGAGTTGCTGAAAACCTAGCTGCTGCGGTTATTTGTCGCTCGGGTTGACCGGATGTCTGGCGCCGGGGGCGTCGCGCAGCAGCCTTTGCCGCAGATTCGCCGGCATGCGGTCTGTGCTGTTGGCTTTATCCATGCTGGCCAGACCCAGTTGCACCAGCGCCGCAGTTTCCATAAACGGATTGTCGTCAAGAGCGCCGGTATCCAGCAGATTATCCAGTTCTTCGTTTTGCTTTTTATCCAGACCATTGATGGCCTGATCCAGCAGTAGTTCATCGATTCGTGCAGCTATGCTGGCAGGACGGCGATTCATGATGCCTGCTCCTTGCGATCCGCGTCGTCAAGCTCGAGTTGCTCGCGTATATGTATCAGCCCGCGTCGCACCCGTGTCTTTACCGTACCCAGTGGAATCGCCAGCCGGTCGGCAATTTCGGAATGGCTATAGCCTTCGTAAATTGACAGCGACAGAATTTCTCTGTGCTGTTCCGGCATGTCATTTAATACTCGCACCACGTTCTGCACTTCAACATTTTCGGTAATGCGGTTGACCGGATCCGGATTCTGCGTGGCTATGCTCTCGTCATAGGTTTCGGAATCGGGCGTGCGGCTGTTCTTGCGCAGCCGGTCAATCAGTCGGCGCCGGGCTATAGTGGCTATAAAAGTGACTTCGCTGGCAAGTTCCGGTTTGTAGCGTTCGGCGCTTGACCAGACCGCAATAAAAATATCCTGAACCGCATCTTCGGCTTCGGGAGAATTGCCCAGAAAGCGGCGTGCCAGCGACCAGACCAGGTCGCCGTACTGGTCCAGAACTTTGCCGACGGCCGACTGATCGCCCTGTGCGACTTGTTCAAGCAAACTGGCGGCCAAACGAACGATCCTCGAAACAGCTGAAGCAGTTAATACTAAGACATTATCTGCGGGCGGGCGGCCATATATTGTAACTATTCTTCACAGACAGGTACGGCCTTGCGCAACCACGTTCCACCAGCCCGGCGCGCGGGCGAGGGCACGGCATAGGTATTGCGGGGGTCATCAGCAATTGCCCGACTGTCTATACGCCAGCCTCTGGCGCGCCATTGCGCCAGATTTTTGCGGTAAGCAAGCATGACTTCATCCTCCGGCAGCAGCAATTCGCCGCTGGAGCCCACCGGCGACTGCGTGGGCTGCATATCCTCAATAACCGGTCGGTCTTCTTTTTCAAATGACAGGGTCATGTCACTGATGTACTTGTCCTGCTCTTCGCCGGTATTGACGTCGCGGCCGATAAACAGATAGCGCATCACCGAGTTTTCATCAATGGGCCGCACAAAAGAATAGAAATTAAAATGGCCACGGGTGCCGCTTCCCATATCCACATCCAGATGAGTCCACTGATGATTGGCGCCATGATGACCATGCGAAATCACAACCCGCGGGGTTTCGGTGAGAAATTCATTACCCCACGCATGCGCAATCAGTTTGGAATTGTCCAGCTCGGCCGGGTCAAAAGATCCCTGCATGCCTGCAGAAGGGTGAACAAACTCGGTATGGGTAGCATCCAGTCCGTTTTCAATTACCCGTTCCACATTTGCTTCCCATGGGTAAACCAGACGCGGGATGCTCCAGCCTTCCAGGCCCCATTCCTTGATCTCAAGAATGGGCGGGCGCTCCTGCTCCGGCAAATCACCGAGAAAAGCAAATATCACCCCGTAGCGCTCTTCGACCGGGTAAGAATCCACGCGTGCACGCGCCGGAATTCTGCCACCGGCCGGCAGCGTGGGGATACGCGTGCATTCACCGGCGCCATTAAACTGCCAGCCGTGGTAAGGGCACTGCAGACAGTCGTCCAGCTGTTTGCCGGCCGCCAGAGAACCGCCGCGGTGGAGGCAAACATTGGCAAGACAGCTGACCTGTCCGGATGCGCTGCGAAACAAGGCGAAATACTGACCCAGTGCCTTTACTTTGATTGGTGCATCGCTCACTTCATCGCTGAGTGCCATTGGATACCAGAAGTTCAGGTACATCAGTCATCTCCGTTCATGTTGCGATCGAGCACATCCCGCAGTTCCATCAGCGTATCTCTGGCCTGCTGCAACTTGTCGAGTTTCAGCTGGTCTTCGATTTCTGCAGCCCAGCCATCACGTAATTTCTGCAGACGCGCCAGCGCTTTATTGCCTGACGTGGTCAGGGCGACGAGTTTGGCGCGTTGATGGTGCGGATTTGGCAGGTATTCGATCAATCCCTGTGCTGCCAGATTGTCGGCCGTGCGCTGCACACTCTGGCGCTGCAGACCCATCCGCCGCGCGGTCGCAGCAACCGATTCGGCACTCGGTGCACTGGCTATGGCGCCCAGCAATTGCCAGCGCGCATTGCTGAGATCGGCCTGCCGCGCCAGTTTATCGCCCAGCGTATTGAGGCGTGCCGTAAGACGGAATACTTCCAGAGAAAGCTCGCTTAATGCCTGCTTGCGTGATATTCCTGACATCATCGCTCCTGCTTAGTTGACAGCATACTGTCATATATGACAGTATGCTGTCAATGTAGGACAAACACAGGGCAGTGCCCGAAGCGAGCAACTCATGCAAAACAACCTCAAAGATAAAGACATCATTAATCGTCGCAAACTGCTGCGTAATCTTGGTGCCGTGGCCGGCGGCGCCGGCATACTGGCTGCCTGTGGTAATCCGAGTTCCGCGACTTCGGATAGCGCTCCGCAAGCAAACGCTGCCGGCGCGGCCCAACTCAACTTCACAGACCCTGCCGAAAGCCTGCGGCACTTTACCCGCATATTTGGCGACACCAACTCAGATAATTTCACCACCGGCTGGTTTGAAGGAACCGTATATTCAGTCGTTGGCGATTCCAGCAAAATTATTCCTCTGCTGGGTCTGGAAGGTATCGGCACCATGCGCGTTCAGCCCATGGACGGTGGCGGGTATCGGGTGTTCAATCGCGAGTTGGCATTCTACAAGGACCTGCGTACGGGCCAGTTTCTCGATGAATGGAAGAACCCTCTGAACGGCAAACTGGTGGAAACCTTCCCCATGCACAACATGACGGTGAACGCCGAAACCGCGCCTATTCTGAAAATGGATATCGAGGGTACGGAAATCTCCGTGCCGTTCCCGGCCACATGGCAGCAAGTTGGTGACAATGTGTTTTCCAATTTTGAAATCCACGCCTCGGTGCCTTCAGAGTTGCAGCCAGATGAGTGGCCGATGGAGTCATCAGGCCCGATGACGCGCATCAGCGAGATGTTCCAGCGAGCCTGTCGCCTGTCAGACCTGAGCAATCCGGAGCTCACTTCGGTTCCCTACACCGGCACCTGGACCCGGCTGAGTTCCTGGTACCCGTGGATGCTGATGGGTCAGGCCGAAGGGCACATGTATTTCCGCGCCAACATGGCCAAGCTTGGTTCCCCGGAGGATATTCCGGCCGCCTTCCGTGAAAAAGCCATGCAAAAACATGCTGCCTACCTGGAGCCGCCGAGCCTGGATTCATGGGGCCAGCCCAACGATTCAACCTTTAATACCTACATGCGGGAGCGTTCACCGCAGCCGGTGGAATAGGAGTCCCGCTATGGCC
>CAYGKB010000042.1:0-2042 GCA_964350425.1 uncultured Chromatiaceae bacterium
CTGCAGGTCACGCTTCAACTGCGTGATCCGTCGCTCCATATGCCGTTGCCATTTCTGTCTGTGGTCTAGTCCGCTCATATTCCAACTCCTTTGCGTTAACTCATTTTTCCTTTGCCCAGATACTCACGTATACCCTCCAGCGAGAACTTGATATGGACTTCGAGACCGCCATCTTTCCGCACCACCCAGTTATGGTCGTAAATATCGAAGCTATGGCCAATGGCATTCATGAAATCAAATCTAAGTTTTCGTTGTTCTGCCCGGGCTTCCGACTCAAAGAACGCCTGCTCGTAAATCCGTCGCCTTGCCTCTTCCTTACTACGGTCCATTGGCGATCATCCTTTGCGCGCGTATACGAGAAAGCGGGATAAGCGGAATCTCTATAGCTTCAGGTCGCACGTGCGACTTACTTCGGGTCGCACGAGATGCCTGAAACCCCGATTTACGGGCCACGCGCGCGACTTCGATTCCGTCTTTTTCAGACCGCTCGTGATGTCCACCTTCTAGAGTCTGGCCAGCAGCGCGCAGAGATCCGGTTGAGGTTTTCCAACCAAGGAACCTTTCAGCGGCTCGCCGGGATTTAATTGGCTCTGCGGGAATGTCGGCGTTTATCCAATCATTCGAAGGTTTTTCAGTCGCGCAGAATCCGAGGTTCTCGAAGTGATCAAGTTTTTTCCACGTAATCGCGTACTTGGCTGGAATGCCACGGCCGGACCGCCGTCTGGCCTTTACCGTCTGCCTCACGATACCTACTCGCGCAGCCAAGCGCAGGCCGACATTTTTGTCCTGTCGACTAAGTCCGAGATCTGCCGCGCGCTTGTCGGGCAACTCGATTCCACCGTTGTTCGTACCCCAATAGCCAGCCGCAAGTGCAAGCACTGAAACACGTGCGAAAAGCGGCAACCAATGCCACGCGTCCGACTCCATAAGCTCAACCGGAATGGCGCCGAATCGTTCGCCCTGCTTATAGCGAGAGCTATGCCCCACTGTTAAGCAGCCTCACTGGTCGATTTCCGCTTCTGACGCTGCAGATACTCCTGCAGGTCATCTGGGTCATAGCGAACTGACCCACCGATTTTGATAAACGGCGGTCCATCACCCGTCATACGGAGGCCGCGAATTGTGGAAAGCGCAAGCCCAAGGCGCGCTGCTACTTCTCGTTCCTTTAGCAACACTCCGGACTGGAGATTCTGTTGCATGGCAGACCTCGCTAGAAATTAGTAAGGTCTGTTTTTATAAACCAGAACAGTCGAATTTATTCAAATTCCCATTCTGGGACAGAAATCTATCTGTATTGGTCTACGGCTTGAGCATGCGAATCCAGCGCCTGGCGAACGTGATCCTGTGCAAATCGCGCATAAACGCTGGTTGTCTGAGGGTTTGAATGATTGAGCACCTTTCCGATTAGGTGAAGAGACTCTCCCGCCTGCGCCATCCACGAGCCTACAGTTCTGCGCAGATCGTGAATCCGGACATCAGGCATATCCGCTGCTTTTTTGACTCGACGCCAGGTCTTATCGATGTTGCAGAGCGGTTTGCGCGGGTCCTGCCCTGGGAAGACATAGCGGCCCTTCGTGCGACGCTGCTGCTTCCTTAGAATCTTCATGGCGGGATCTGATAGCGGCACGTAGTGGATTCGACCGGCTTTCGTGTGACCCAATCTTATCTCCCGGCGGGCCATTTCGACGGCAGCCCACTGCAGGCCCAAACATTCGCCGCGGCGTAGGCCAGTTAGTAGCATTAACCAGATCGCTGCAGCGGCTGTTTGATTTTCTTCGTCAGCCAGGGCTTTCGCTAGCCTCGGCATTTCTTCGGGGGTTATCCAGCGGTCCCGCTTCTGCTCTGCAAATTTCTGGATGCCTCGGGCAGGATTGGGCTTCCCTTCAGGAACGTCACCCCATTGCTCAGCAAGGGAAAACATCTTGCGGATCACAGATAGGATTCGATTTGCCTCATATGGTGCTGTACGGCCAATTTTTTGATGAAGCGCGACCGTATCCGCCCTGGTAATCTCCTTGGCCAGCACATTGCGCCACGCTGGC
>CAYGKB010000042.1:2052-12131 GCA_964350425.1 uncultured Chromatiaceae bacterium
GGTCGGTCTTCCAAGTCTTTTTGTGCGGCTTCGCATGAAGCTCAATGTACTTTTTTGCCAAGGCCTCAAATCTTTCGGATTTCCGTTCCTGAACGGGGTCAAAACCTTTGTCCACATCAACCAGCCGTTTTCGCGCCTCCTTGCGAGCCTCAGCCACGGTCATATGAGAGCAGTTGCCCAGGCCGCAAAGCCTCTTCCTACCGCGATGACGGTAGGACAACACATAGGATTTGCGGCCCGACGGATAGATCCTCACGCCAAACCCTTTCAGCTGCTCGTCCCAACGGATGTCTTTCCTGGGGGCCGGTCCCTCATACGTGAATCGGTCGATCAGGATCTTGGTCAGATTTGCCACCATACAATCTCCGCTATGAGTCACCAATAAGTCACCAACAAATTGATAAAACCCGAATACTCTAAATGCATATCTGTAAGCATTGAGCACGCCTACAGGCGCTGATTTACTTGGTGATTTTGGAGATTACTACGGCAGTTGGGGGTTACAGACGTTTTTCCCATTTTCGCCTGTTAATCAATTGGTCCCTGGTTCGAGTCCGGGTCGGGGAGCCAATTAATAAAAGGCTTAGCTTATATAGCTAAGCCTTTTTTCGTTTCAGACTGGTTTTACTCTATATGCAGAGCATCCGCCTAGGTTTGGTGGTCTATACAGAGACGATAATGAAGCGAGTCAGTGAAAAATATTCTGCAGAGAATTGCCCGTATCATAGTCTCGAATTTTAATCAGATTATCCTGACCCTCTATCCTCTCTGAGTCTCCAGCTAATTCATCAAAGCCGTTGGCATTAGTATCCGGCAGCACAGCCAGGCTATTCGAGCCCCAGTCCCCAGAAACTAGCAACATCTCTCTAATTAAGTTTCCGGTCGCTACGTTACGGAATCGAACCACGTTGGAACCACCGCCTTCTTTCTTTAGCAAAATAGCGTAGGCTTGATCGTCTTTAGCGCCATCGCCGTTTAAATCCGCAAGAACTGCAAAGTCTCGGGGCTCTCGAGACGAACCTGCGACGAACATGCCCTGCATCCACTCGCCATTGTCCGCCCGACGGGTACGAATGCGGCTCTTACCGGTATTGCTGTTCTGGTAAAGGACGCTAATTGCAGGAACCCCTCCTGCTACACTTACCCCTTCCACAGCCAGGGCATCAAAATCTGGCTTGGTGAAGGTCCAATTCCCAAGCACAGCGCCATCCGAAAAGCGTTTCACCAGCACAGCGACGCGCCCTGTGTCTTGTTTGGCCAAAACTAGTATTGAAGGGTCATTAGCTACCCCGTCGCCATTGTGATCATTGAGCACACCCATATCTATACCCGAATAGCTGCTGTTGAAAAAGGTCGCATCGCTGCCAACTCGTTCGCCTGTAAGTCCATCGCGAACCCTTACCCGATGCAGGCCGCTCACGCTATGCCGGGCCAGCATTGCAATGGCGGGATCATTGGAAACTCCATCCAAATTGCCATCTAACAGGGTTGAGATAGCAACCGCATTCCAGTCATCGCCGAAAAACTCAATTTGCCTGACAGTGGAACCGTCGCTGCCGGACAATATCGCAACAGTACTGGCCGCTGATTCGAGGACATGAGCTAAATCTGCTACACCGTCGCCAGAAACATCCGACAGTCCTGACAAACGCTTAACGACGGCGGTGGGCATGGGGACTGGGGTTAACGTTACCCAAACTTGCTGGCTGCTTAACGGCGCATAGCCATACGATGGCTCTCTCCACATTGATATGTATTCGGAGATAACAACATTATTCATATCAGGAAGCTCCCACGACAAAACTTGTGGCACAACAATGCCTGTTGTGATTACACCTCCCGCATCAACCCCTGTTGCACCTGCGCTATTGAGCAGTGAGGTTATTTCCGACATGACATAGTAATAGTCGTTACTCTCTTGGCCATAGTAGGGGAAGTTGCTGCCTGTATTTACCTCGGCAAATGTCCCGTACTCAAACGCAACATCGAAAACCATCCCATCGTACTCAAAGTTACTGATCGAGGTCGCGTTGCCATCGTTCAAATGAACTGTTGCAGCCTGATTCGCGCTGGCTGTTACCGATGTGATGATGTCGTCCACGTTAAACAGAAACTCGCCGTTGCCTGCTGTAGTAAGGCTGGCCGTGGTAAAGCTCGTGAGTGGATCACTGATACCGAGGAAATAAACGCTGGAGCCGTCGGCTAACGTGTCCTGCGAGTTAGCCGCCACCAGGTTAACGGAGGTGCCGCCAGCGCTTAGGGTTACGTCATTGTCGAGCAGTTCATCATTACTGATGATGTACAGCCCGATGGCATTGACCGGAGCAAAGGACAGGCTGATGCTGTCACCATCCTGCAAAATATCAGCATCGTTCGTACCGAGGAAGTTTGACGACGAGGTCGTGGAATACCCGGCCGTATTTTCGCTGCCGACTTTCAGCATAACGCCACCAAAATCATAGTGAAAAGTTATGCCATTGAGCCATACTCCCGACGGTATAAGTGTGTTGGCAGGCAATGTGTCGAAACTCAGGCTCACACCGTCGCCGGGCAGTTCCGCAATGAAGTTCGCATGCTGCGTATAGATACTTGGCGCTGCCAGCGCCGTGTTGAGCGACAATAACAAAACCATCGCCCATAGCGACCTGCGTAGCCACAACACGGTCTTCACAAAGACTGACATCTCAAAACCGGAGCGGGCCGCGACTAAAGGCGGCACTCGTAAGGAAAATACCGCGGGTCAAGATTCGCTGAGGGCGCGATATAGGCCGCTATGGCACCACCCGCATTACTAACTCCCATCAGGGAACTACCAGGCGGCGCAGAAGCGTAGCCGCATCGCCAGACAATAGTACCGTCCGCTGATTCATAGGGCGTCCAGGATATAGTTTCATTGGCTATTGCCGGGTGCGCGTTATTGCCATACCGCACCGTTATAGTGCCGTTCACAATATCTATAGATTCAAAATAGCGGCCCTGAGTGTCGGTTTCCTGAGCAGTTAAACCCGCCTCGGTTCTGTCAATGGGGGGCTGCGGTGCCGTTGATGACCCCAGCGCAACCCCTGCAGCCTCAACCGCTGCCTGGAAGTTCTGCACCACTTTGAATGGCTCAAGTACTTGCGCCCGAATTACATCATCGGAACTACCCGGGTAAGACTTTAAGATGCATGGGCTGGGTTGCAAAAAATGCGGCACGGTGGATGCCTGAAAGCTCGCAGTGCTGCCGCCGAATCGTGTCCCGAGCAGTGAAACGTTGCCAGCAGGGACTGGCATGTTCGCGCAACGCCAGACAACCGTCATGTCATTAGTTTCATAGGGGGTGAAAGTCAGCGTTGTTCCGGCGATGGATGCATCGGCGGAGTTGCCAAAATAAAAAATGATGCTCCCGTTGACGATACTGACCGCACCGATAAAGCTCGTTTGCGTATCAGATGGTACGGGGCTCAGCCCGGCTGCCGACCGGTGGATCGCGGCCTCGCCGGTCTCTCGATAGTGCCTAACTACCGCTTC
Source organism: uncultured Chromatiaceae bacterium (assembly GCA_964350425.1). Lineage (GTDB taxonomy): Bacteria > Pseudomonadota > Gammaproteobacteria > Steroidobacterales. Next base: position 5,563 of record CAYGKB010000042.1, read on the forward strand.
CTGAAACGCAGGCAAAATATCCAGCGCACTTCTGACTTGAGCCGCTGGCTCATCGTAAGGGAAAGTGAGTGCATCAATCTGCGCCTGCATCTCTTGAACAGAAATCCGCTGGGCGCCGGCGTTAGTCCCCAAAAATATGGCAGCAAGAAAAAACAGTACTCCGGCAGTGGATGTGCCGGAAAATGGGCGTACCTTGGTCATAGTCCTAGGCTCCAATTCCATTTGAGTGCCAAGGATCTAATTCTGGCCTATTTACGCCTTATTTGCCAACGACTTACACCTTGCATAGGCGTTCGCTAAGGTGCGATCAGAATCAAATTGCGTCTAGAATTCCTATAATCTGGAATGGATTTCTACCGAAAAGGCCAGACAACCAAATATATGAGTTGCGGCGGCAGCATGATGAGAACCTCGCAGCACCCGCTGGCGCTGCTGGTGGACGCTGCTGCCGAGCAATGGCTGCAAGCGGAAGCACTGCCTGAAGCGCAACGCGAAATCGTGCGACTGGCCATCGCCAAACGCTTCGATATCAACGAACACGCCGAAATGACCTTTCATGGGCTGCAATACCAGCTTACAATAGAGCGCCTGAATAAAATTAGCCAAGCCTCTAATAAATTTAGAATTTCTGCTCACCTTATTGCCCATAACAACTAGACCATGCTGACAACTCTTATAGCGCCGGCAATCGCGTTTCTCGTGACTGCAATTGCCATTACGCTGCTAAAGCCAGTGGCGGAGATAATCGGGCTGACCGACAAACCCGCGGAACGCAAGCAGCATGCGGGCGAGATCCCGTTAATAGGCGGTATTTCGATTTTTTTTGGCGCCTCGCTGGCCATAGTCGCCGGGGTTCTGTTCGGCCTGATCTCGCAACCGCTGCTAAACTTTGCGCCCTGGTTCTGCGCGTCACTGCTGATTGTGCTGGTCGGTGTGGTAGACGACAAATACGAACTGAGCCCGCTGGTGCGTTTCGGCGCCCAGATTGGTGCCGCACTGATCATGGTGTACTGGGGCGGCGCTGTATTGCATGACCTGGGCTGGATCAGCCCGAACGGTTATCTAATCAGCCTGGGCTGGCTGGCGGCGCCGTTTACCGTATTCTGCGTGGTCGGCATCATCAATGCCATCAATATGAGCGACGGACTGGATGGCCTCAGCGGCAATCTCACGCTGATCACCCTGCTCGCCTTCGGCATCGCCGAAAGCCTGGCCGGCAGCACCGGCCACCTGCCCATGATCAACATTATTTCCGCCGCCATTGCCGGTTTTCTCATTTTCAATCAGCGCATGCACTGGCGCAGCAAAGCGACCGTTTTTCTGGGTGATGCCGGCAGCATGATGCTGGGTCTCTTCCTGGTATGGAGTGCAGTTGATATTTCCCAGGGCGATCAAAGTCGTGCACTGACACCGGCCGCGATGCTGTGGTTTCTGGCTATTCCGGCCTTTGACACCTTTCGCGTCATGATTCGCCGTGTGGTACGCGGCCGTTCGCCATTCGCTGCCGATGCCTGCCACCTGCATCACCTGTTTGTGCGCAGCGGCTGGAACGTCAGTGAAACGATTGCGGTTATATGCACACTTGCCGCTCTGGGAGCCGCCGTGGGACTGATCGGGCACGGTTTCGGGGTGTCGGAATTCGGCATGGCGGTGGCCTATGTAGTCACCGGATTCGCGTACTACCATGCGGTAGAAGCCGCCTGGCGTCGCAAACGTTTTCTGGGCCGTGAAATCCACGACAGCCGCGAAGGTGACTAGAGACGACTCAGGTGTTCGCGCAGACCGCCGGCCAGATCATCGCGCTCCAATGCAAAATCAATATTTGCCAGCAGGTAACCGAGCTTGCTGCCGCAATCATAGCGAACCCCCGCAAACGGCATCGCATACACCTTTTCGTGGGCCATTAGTGCCGCGATACCGTCCGTGAGCTGAATCTCGCCGCCCGACCCCCGGCCGGTCGTTTCCAGCTGCGCAAAAATGGCTGGCGTCAGCAGATAGCGGCCGACGACCCCAAGATTGGAAGGTGCATCTTCAGGCTGCGGCTTTTCGACAATCTGCTCGATGGCGTTGTCGGCATCCACCGCAGCAATACCGTAGCTGGAGGTCTTCTCGCGCGGCACTTCCTCGGTCGCGATAACGCTGCTGCCGGTTTGCTCGTAACGGGCCCTGAGCTGGGCCAGGCAGCCGGTTTTCGCCAGAATAAGATCGTCAGGCAAATGCACGAAGAACGGCTCGTCGCCGACAAGCTCTTTGGCACATAGAACCGCATGGCCCAGTCCCAGCGGATCACCCTGCAACACGAAGTCGCAACTCACCTGCCGGGGCAACACACCCTGAACCGCTGCGAGAATATCCTGCTTGCCGGAGTCAGCCAGTGCTTCTTCCAATTCGGCGTGCTCTTCAAAATGCGCCTGTATCGCGCCTTTGCTGCTATGGGTGACAAACACCAGTCGCTCGGCGCCAGCCGCTATCGCTTCCTCAACGGCATATTGAATGAGCGGTTTATCCACAACCGGCAACATTTCTTTGGGAACGGCTTTGGTTGCGGGCAAAAACCGGGTACCGCGGCCGGCAACCGGAAAGACCGCTGTCCTGACGGGCTTTGGCATATGCATTTCAATCCTGTTATTTGCAGCAGCGAAATCATACCGTGTTTTTGCGCCCCAAATATTGCAGCCCGACATAAGCAGGCCGGCGGAACAAGTCCGCCGGCCATTCACGACAACAGTCCTGATTCAATCGCTGGTGCGAATATCCTGCCGATTGGCTGCCAGCACTCGCGGACCAATTCCTTTTACCTTAAGCAGTTCTTCCGGCACATCGAATGCGCCGTGCTGCTCCCGATAGCGCACGATGGCTTCAGCCTTGCTCATGCCGATACCGGTCAGCTCTTTGGATATGGTTTCGGCATCCGCGGTATTGATGTTCACCGGACCGGCCAGACACAGCATCGGCAGCAATATGGCGACGCATCCAATAAAAAACTTCTGCATAAAACAGCCTCCTGTAGGTCAGTTGACGAGCACCACGCCCGCAACTGCAAGGCTAAGCAGCTATTGCGCCGAAACCGAGTCATGGAAGCCGGCAAAAACGCCGGAAACTGCATCAGGTGACGAATGTGGAGAAATTGAGCTCTACTGAGGGCGACACGCTTTCCCAGTTTCGGCAGCTCGGGCATTGCCACAACAATTCACTGGAAACATAGCCGCACTCGCGACAGCGGTAACGATGTCCCTGCGAAATAACCCGAGCCAGTCCTTCGCGAATGCGCTCCAGCGCCGCCTGGCGGGATTCCGCATCGCCTTCCTGCAGCCCGCTCATGTCGGTAAGATTGGCCAGCACCGGGTCGGCCAGCACAAAATCGCGCAGGCACTGCAAGGCAATGCCATTCACGATCCGGGGGTCGTATACAGCTGCCAGCCCGATGGCTTTGCCCGCCGCCGGGTCGCTGGTTAGCAACTTCTCCAGGCTGCGGCTAAGGTGACCCTGTTCACCTGTCTCACGGCAGCTTTCGGCGAGCTTCGGCACCACGTCACCGATCAGTCGCGGTTCGGTATCCATGATTTCGCCATACAGTTTGATGGCCTTCTTGTGCTGCCCGGTGCCGCGCCAGATATCGGCGCGCAACAGGCGCGACCGCAGGCTCGGGTTAGCGGTCTTGTCCGCCTTGTCGAGCAGCTTCAGCGCGCCACTGGTATCCCCCGCCGTATAGGCCTGCTCCGCCAGTTCACAATAATAGTGAACCACGCGACTCTCTGCCGCTGCTCGCGGATCGATGGCTTCCAGTTCTTCAAAGCCCTGCACGGCGTTTTCCCATTCCTGGGTCACCTCATATATGCGCACCAGTTTGCGGCGCGCATATACCCCATGCTCGGCTGAATCCTTTAGTTGTCCGAACAAATCTTCAGCCCGGTCAAACAGGCCGGCGCTGAGATAATCCTCCGCCAGCGAAACCAGCGCCTGCTCTTTGTGCATGTCACTGAGATTGGGCCGGGCAATAATGTTCTGATGCACTCGAATGGCACGATCAACTTCGCCACGCCGCCTGAACAGACTACCGAGCGCAAAATGGGTCTCCAGCGTCTCATCATCCACTTCGACCATGCGCATGAATACTTCCAGCGCCTGGTCCGGTTTTTCGTTGAGCAGAAAATTCAGGCCCTTAATGTAATCCGCATTCAATTGCCCTGCGGGCGGACTCTCTTCCGGTTCGTCGTCATCACCATAACGGGCAAAGAAATAGCCCAGCGCTGCCGCGAGAAAGAACAGCCCGGCAAGTAGAAAGGTGGACTCAGTTGGCATCTTGCATGGGCATACTGCGCAGTGATTTCACTTCTGCCTCAGCAAGTTCCAGCGCGCGGCGCATCTGTCGCCGGTCGGCAAGCATTTTCAGCATCAGAAAACCCGCGCACAGGACACCGAAAACCCAGCCGATTCCAAGAAACAGGATGAAGGCCAGCGACTTCTGCATCGGCACCTGCATAAAAGCAAGGTCAAGAACCAGCGTGCCGGGATTACTGGCAGCAAAGACCACTGCCGCCAGAAAGACAAACAATACGGTAAGAATAAAAAGAACGTAGCGCAACATCACAATTTACCCGCCATAGTTTATGGGGGATTGTAATCGAATGTAGCCCGCAGCGTGCATTCGGACACACAGCCGGCTGCCGCTGACGAAAACCAGCGCCTCAGCTCTTTATCGGCAGATCACGGCTGGCGTTGACCCGTTCGCGCAACTCTTTGCCCGGTTTGAAATGCGGCACGTATTTGCCCGCCAGCGCCACCGCTTCGCCCGTTTTCGGGTTACGACCCATGCGTGGCGGCCGGAAGTGCAATGAGAAACTGCCAAAACCCCGAATCTCGATGCGTTCCCCTTTAGCCAGCGAACTGCTCATCAGCTCAAGCAGATGCTTGACAGCCAATTCCACATCCTTTGCCGGCAGGTGTTTTTGTTTACGTGCAATAACTTCGATGAGTTCAGACTTAGTCATGCCAGGTAGTCACTCCCCAAAACTTGTTTCCTGCGGCCGGCAGGCCGGGGCACACAGCCCCGGCGCCGGTACTGCAAATATTACGACTCTGTGTCGCCGTTGCTCATCTGCTCTTTGAGCAGATCACCCAGCGTGGTACCACCGGCTGCGGCAGTCGCATCAGACTTGTAGCTCTGTACAGCCTGCTGCTCTTCATGCTCCTCTTTAGCCTTGATGGACAGCGAGATAGCACGCGCCTTACGATCGACACCGATAAACCGTGCCTCAATTTCATCGCCGGCCTTGAGCACCGTGCGCGCATCTTCGACGCGCTCGCGCGACAACTCTGAGGCCCGCAGCTGACCCTCTATGCCATCACCGAGATCAACGGTCGCGCCACGCGGCTCAACGTCCGTCACAGTACCCTTGACGATACTGCCCTTGGGGTGTTCCGCAAGAAATGCCGACATTGGATCCTGATCGAGCTGCTTGATGCCGAGCGAAATGCGCTCCCGCTCCGGATCAATGGCCAGAATCGTGGTTTCCACCTCTTCGCCTTTCTTATAGTTGCGCACGGCTTCTTCGCCGTCGTGCTCCCAGGAAATATCGGAGAGATGCACCAGACCATCAATACCGCCCGGCAGGCCGATGAAAATACCGAAATCAGTTATGGACTTGATATTGCCGCTGATGCTGTCGCCTTTCTTGTAACTGACCGAGAATTCCGCCCAGGGATTCGACTGGCACTGCTTAATACCCAGTGAGATGCGGCGACGCTCTTCGTCGATTTCCAGCACCATGACCTCAACTTCATCACCCACCGTCACAATCTTGCCGGGGTTGACGTTTTTGTTGGTCCAGTCCATTTCGGAGACGTGCACCAGACCTTCGACCCCTTCTTCGATTTCCACGAAACAGCCATAGTCAGCGATATTGGTGACCTTGCCAAAAATACGCGTGGTCGGCGGATAACGACGGGCAATAGCTTCCCAGGGATCCGCACCGAGCTGCTTGATACCGAGCGAGACGCGATTTTTATCGCGATCGAAGCGCAGCACTTTGACATCAATCTCGTCGCCGACATTGACCACCTCAGACGGATGCTTGACGCGTTTCCAGGCCATGTCGGTGATATGCAACAGGCCGTCTATGCCGCCCAGATCAACAAACGCACCGTAATCGGTGAGGTTCTTGACCACGCCCTTGACCGTAACGCCTTCCTGCAGATTTTCCAGCAGCTTGTCGCGTTCTTCGCTGTATTCGTCTTCTACAACCGCGCGGCGTGAAACCACCACATTGTTGCGCTTCTGGTCCAGCTTGATGACCTTGAATTCCAGCGGCTTGCCTTCCAGGTAAGAAGGGTCGCGCACCGGGCGGACGTCCACCAGCGATCCCGGCAGGAAGGCGCGGACGAAATCAATCTCGACGGTAAAGCCGCCTTTGACACGCCCATTAATGACGCCCTTGATGATCTCGCCTTTCTCAAACGCTTCTTCAAGACGAGTCCAGGTGCGCGCTCGTTTGGCGCGTTCGCGAGACAGGCGGGTTTCGCCGAAGCCGTCTTCCACAGCATCCAGAGCGACCTCGACTTCATCGCCG
>CAYGKB010000043.1:0-12112 GCA_964350425.1 uncultured Chromatiaceae bacterium
TCAGTTACCCGGGCGTCGGACACATGGCAGTGCAGGAGGCAGGCGCGCTGATGGCACCCGATGTAGTCAATTTTCTGGCCGGCGACCGCGAAGCCGGCAGGGTGGACTACAGCCAATATGCCGACCTCAAATTCCCGGAACAACACCACTGAAATGTGGTCAGTAACAGATAACTATTCATCCAGATAAACCGGAGCTCTGATCCATGCTGATACGTCTCACTGTTGTATGCGTCGCGCTGGCCCTGCCCTTGAGCGCCGTGGCGCACGAAAACCAGAAAAACCCTGAGATTCGTTACCGCCACGCTATCATGGAGGCACTGAGTAATCAGTTCGTTGCCATGGGGCTGATTCTGCAGGCCAAAGTTGAACGTCCCGATGAGATGGTGGTGAATGCGCGCGCGCTGGCGGAAAACGTCCGCCTGATTGCCGGCCTGTTTCCGGACAATTCCAAAGGCGCCAAAGCGCTACCGCTGATCTGGGACGAACCCGAAAAAGTGGCACAGGCAGCGCAACGCGCTGTTGATACTGCTGACGCACTGGTCGCCGCGGCCGCCGACGGCAATCGCCAGGCGATTGCCAGGGCATTCAAAGCAGCCGGCGACAGCTGCAAAGGCTGCCATGAAAGATACAAAGAGGCCGACGACTGAATGAAAACCGGCGTTGCTGCGCTGGCGCTGTTGTTGCTAACCGGTGGCGCTGCGCCGGCGACAGAAACGGATGACACACTTGCCCGCGGTGCCTATCTGACTGCAGCAGCCGGGTGTGTCAGCTGCCATACCGACAGGGAAAATAACGGCCCGCCTTTCGCCGGTGGTTACGCGATCGAATCGCCCTACGGTATTTTCTTTTCGCCCAATATCACACCTGACCCTGATACCGGCATAGGCGGCTGGACCGATGCGGAATTTCTGGCCGCCCTGCGTGAAGGAATTGCGCCGGATGGCAGCCATTACTATCCGTCGTTTCCCTACCCCTCATACGCGGGCATCACGCGCAACGACGCACTGGCAATCAAGGCTTACCTGGACAGCCTTGAGCCGATCCGGCAGCCCAACAGGCCAAATGAACTGCGCTGGTTCGTGCCGGGCAGAAGCGCCATGGGCATATGGAAAGCGCTCAGTTCGCCCTGGGACTATGCCGCACCCGCGGCCGGACTGGAACGGGGTGCCTACCTGGTGCGGCATCTGGGTCACTGCGGCGAATGCCATACACCCCGCAGCGCCGGTGGCAAGCTAAAGCTGGGACAGGAACTCGCTGGCAGCCCAAAGTCGGCCAGCAGCGAAGGCGCCCCGGCCATCAACAATTCGCCCGACGGGCTGGCTGACTGGACACTCAGCGACATCGAGTTCTACCTGGAACTTGGCATGCGCCCGGATGGCGATTTCAGCAGTGGCGGTATGGCGGCCGTCATCGAGGACAACACGTCGCAACTTACGCCCGCTGATCGCCGGGCTATCGCCCGCTACCTGAAAAACCTGCGTTGATTTGACTTAACTGTGCCGCACCGCAAACGCGTGTGACCGGATTCACAGTCTGCATCAGGCCCCCTTGTTAAAGTTTCTGCCTGTGTTGCTGCAGCTCCTGCGGCACTGCAGCCCAGATCAATAACAACGCCACAATAACAAGAAGACGCTGCAAGAAGACTCGCCATGGGTAATGCTCTCGACGACCACCTCGTTGCCTTAAAAGCCGATCGCCTGAGGCCCGGCATGTTTGTCGCCTCGCTAGACCGGCTGTGGCTGCATACCCCGTTTCCGCCGGGCGGCTTTTACGTGCGTGACCAGCAGCAGATTGAGCGTCTTGGTCGTTACTGCACCTTTGTCTATATAGACCCGCAAAAAAGCGAAGAGACTCTGGACTTCGCATTGCCGTTTGAACCGCTGCCGGCCACCCTGATGGCGCCCACCGCTGAGCGCCTTGATATCGAAGAGGAGTTGCCGTGGGCTCGTCAGGCTATGACGGCTCTGCGTGATGCAGTGCGCGAGATGGTGCGCGAGGTGCGCCGGGGACGCCTGCCTGATCTGGCCAGGCTGAATGCTGGTCTTATCCCGGCGGTGGAGAGCGCCAAGCGCTGTCCGGATGCCCTGCTGTGGCTGCTGCGCACCGAAACCAGCGACGGTTATATCTACCGCCGCTCGATGGGCACGGCCATTATCAGCACCATCTATGGCGACAAACTTGGTTTCGATCGCGCTGCACTGGGCGAACTGGCGCTGGGCGGATTGCTCATGGACATCGGCAAAATAGAAGTTCCGGTGCCGATTCTAGCGAAGTCGGACAATCTTTCCCCTGAAGAAACCGGGCTGGTTCGCAAACATGTCTGCCATGCTGTCGAACTGGTGCGCATCATGGACAATGTCCCGGACCGGGTCATCAGCATGGTCAGCAATCATCACGAACGATTCGATGGCAGCGGCTATCCCAACAATCGCCGCGGTACGGAAATTCCGTTGTTTGCCCGCATTGCCGGTATTGTCGACACCTTCGACGCTATTACCCAGGATCGTCGTTATGCACCGGCCATTTCCGCGCATACCGCACTGCGCTACCTGAACGGGCAGCGCCGCACCAAGTTTGATGATGCCTTGCTGCAGGAGTTTATTCATGCCATGGGCATTTATCCCACCGGCACCTGGGTGGAACTACTGGACGGTTCCATCGGCGTGGTCTGCGCGCAGAACCCGCACTGGCCACTTGCTCCGCGCATTGCCATTGTCAGCAAAGCCAACGGCATGCCAATGGCAGCACACACGGTACACGCGAGTCGCATCAACCCTATTATCCGCGCGCGCCATCGCGCCAATCCCGGGATTGGCACGCCGGATATTGAAGCGCTGGCCTGACAGCACTGCGCATACCGTCACGCGGTTTGCCGGCCGCGACGCCCTGACCGCCGCTTAAACTCAGGCATAATCCGGCTATGGCGGATTTACACCTGTACAGCTACCAAAGTTGTCCGTTTGCGCGCCGCACGCGCATGACCCTGATCGAAAAAGGGCTGGATTTTGCGCTGACTGAAATCGACGTGCGCAACAAACCGGACAATTTCAATGAAATCTCTCCTTACGGCAAAGTGCCGGTGCTGCTGCACAACGGCGGGCGCATTTACGAATCCGCCATCATCAACGAATATCTGGATGAGGTATTTCCGCAACCTCCACTGATGCCGGCAGACCCCTTTAGCAAGGCACAGGCACGCATCTGGATGGACTATTGCGACAGTCGTTTCAGCGATGCCAGCTGGCGCTATATCCGGGCAGCCGGCGACCAGGAAAAATTGCCACAAGCCATTGCCGGGCTCGAGGACTGTTTTAGATTTATCGAAACGGGCCTGCGGGAATGCGGCTCGGGGCCTTACTGGCTGGGAGCCGGCATCAGCCTGGTCGATATTCAGTTTATGCCATTTTTTCAACACTATGCGCAGGGACCGGGCTTTGAACTGATACCTGACGAATGCACCCGGCTCCGCGCCTGGGTCGCTTTCATGCGCGACCGCGACAGCTATATGCGCACCGCGGCGCTGGCCGCTTAATCCGACAACCGCTATTCGAGGCTGATATGTCAAGCAAACAACCGCGTGTACCGCAGGGCTATGCCAACCGACTCACCCGCCGTGAGGCGCTGGCCGGCGCGGCCGGTATTGCCGCCACTGCCATGGGTGCAGGCACTGCAACTGCGGCGACGCTGGATCTGGATGACCCGCGCGGCAACCTGACCGCTCTGTTGAAGCTACAGGCGGATATTTCGGGAGCCGACGTGATAGGGGGATTTCCCGGTGAAGTCTGGGGCTGGGTACCGGGCGAAGGCAACCGCTTACTGTTCCGAAGTTACGGGATCGGGGCCAGTCATATCGAGGAGGTCGCGGACGGCTGGCGTTTTTATCATCGCGAACTGATGTATTACCTCGACCCGGACAGCGGTGAAATATTGCAGGACTGGGTTAATCCCTATACGGGCAAACGCGTTGAGGTCATGCATATCCTCAACGACCCGGTGCACCGCTTCTATGCTTTTGAGGGCGGCCGTTTTGCGTTCCCCTGGCCCTATACCGTTGTGGGCGATGATCTGGTGTTCCGCATCAGCGTATTCAGCTTTCGTGACTCTGTCATGCCGCGCATGGAATACCCGCTGCATTCAGCCGACAATAAGTATCAGGCCGCTGAACTGTGGATGATGAACGGGCGAGTCAGTGAAGTCATGAACCCGGACATCACCTCCGCAAGCTGTGTCACGTCCTGGTCACGCGTCGGCCAATGGCTGCCGTTTATGGAAATGGGCAACCGCCCGGGCATCATGGTTTACCACAGTGATTCCTACAAGCTGCTGGAAGGCGTGCGGCAACTGCCGCCGGAAATCCTGGCATACACGGAAAAGCATCATGCCAAATATCTGGAGTCGCCACGGGAATGGCAGTCGTTGCGCCTGAACGCCAGCCAGCTCACGGTATCCAAACAGGAAATTGACACGCGCTGGGGCGACAGCGGCACACCGGTCGGCAGTGTCTTCGCGAAGGACTGAATGCCTGCTCAGGCGCTATCGGCTTCCACTTTTGCCGCGGGCGCGGCGGCAGGCGCCGCAGGTGCATTTGCTGAGGTTTGTTCCGCCTGCTGCGCGGCCGCATCACGGCGTCGCAACTCATCGCGCAATTCACTGATGATCATGCGCTGTTGCCGGAACTGACGGGCGATAGGCCGAATGCGTTCACGCCATGCTTTAAAGCTGCGTCCGGACTTCAGGATGCGCGCTTCAGCCAGATCCAGCTGCTGCTGCAGCTCCGCTATCTGCGCATCACGATCATCCGCACCTTCTACCTGTTCCCGCGCAGCCTGTTTGCGGCGCGGCAGTGCGGCGCCGCGCTGGCCGTTCATGAATACTGCCTTGGACAGCACCCAGCCGGCCAAAAAAGCCAGCGGGGCGGATATCAGCACGGTTGAAATAATAGTGTCCATAGCCGCTCAGGAATCCGCAGTTTCTGCGACGCGTGTATCGCTAAGCCAGCAGCGCTCAAACTCCGCGGCGGTCAGCGGCTGACTGAAAAAGTAGCCCTGGCCAATATCGCAACCGGCCTCGGCGAGCACGCGCAATACGCCTTCGGACTCGATTCCCTCCGCCACCACAGTCAGATTCATGGCATGCGCCAGATCTATAATTGACTCGACAATTTTGCGGTCGCGTTTGTCGTCAATAATGCGCTGAACGAATGAGCGATCAATTTTCAACTCATCCACCGGCAGGTTTTTCAGCCAGGAGAGACTCGAGTATCCGGTGCCAAAATCATCGATGGAGGTTTGCACGCCCAGTTCACGGAGTCTGCCAAGGGTTTCGATGCCGAGGGCAGGATCTCGCATCAGGCTGGTTTCGGTGATTTCCAGTTTGAGCTGTGACGGGTCGAGGTTCCACATACCGAGAACCTCACCCATAATCTCGACCAGGTCGGCATCTTCCAGATCATTCGCACTGGAGTTAATGGATACCTGCAGGTCCGGCATGCGCCTGGTCCAGCGAGCCATTTCGCGCGACGAATTGTTCATCACAAACTGCAACAACGGCATCAGCGCGCGCGCCCGTTCCAGCTCATTCATGAAACTCCCCGGCGCAACCAGGCCATCCGGACCGCTCCAGCGGACCAGGGCTTCGGCGCCAACCAGGCGCCGCGTGCGTAACTCGAACTGCGGCTGATAGTGAACCCGGAATTCGCCGTTTTCTATAGCCTTGTGGGCATCGAACAGCGGATGTGATGATGTACCCAGCGTTTCTTCGTCGTGGCTGTCGAAAAACTGCAATCGCTGTTCACAGGAGCGGCACTTCTGCAAGGCAGTTTCTGCCTGTTTGAGCAGAATCTCTGATGAATCCCGGGTGTTTTCAGTAAATGCGCAACCCATGCTGACATCCAGTCGCATGCGCGTATCGTTGATCTGTATCCATTCCTCAGCCAGCCGGGCGATTTTCTCGGCAGCCAGCACGACATGGCCTTCATGCAACGGCGCATGAATTACAAAAGCGAATGAGCTGCTGCTGATTTCCAGCGCAATATCCTGATCACGCGCGACTCCCTGCAGCTTTTCATAAAAAGCCTCAATTACTTTGTCACCAGTGGCGTAACCAAAACGTGAGTTCAGCCCGCCGACACCGTCAATTTTTCCCAGCACCAGCGCAACGGCCTCACCTTTAAGGCCCGCGCGCATATCATCGAGTATGCCGATGAGCTCGCTGTATCGCTGGACTGTGAGTCGCTTGGCAGGCATCGTCGTTTGGCCCGCTACATGAAATAGTCTTGCGGATTGATGCCAAAAGCACCGGCTTCATGGCCCAGCGCAATCCAGACAGCATCCGGTTTCTTGGTATCAGTCGGAAGTTTGCGCAAATCCAGTGTGCGGTGTTTGCGAATGGGCTGTTTTGCCTCGTCCAGCAATAGCATCACTTTCGGCCGCAGTCGGCGCACCCGGTTCTGCTCGATCACAATGCCGACCTCACCGGTGTTCAGTTCCACCAGACTGCCGGTCGGAAACATACCAAGCGCCTGCACGAACTGCTCGACCAGCTCTTTCTGGAACAGGGTACCCGACAGCTTGTTTAGTTCGCGGATAGCGTCATACGACGAACGAGCCGGCTGATAAGGCCGGTTGGTCACCATAGCGTCGTAGCAGTCGACAATGCCGGCGATGCGCCCGTAGACCGGTATGTCGGCGCCCGCAAGCCCATGCGGATAGCCGGAACCGTCATACCGCTCATGGTGGCTTTCTATCATGTCGAGAATATCGCGACTGATGTCTTTGGAAGTCCGTACCATGTCGAGACTAAAATCGACGTGCTGACACATCAGGTCGGCTTCATGTGGGCTAAGACGTTCAGGCTTCTGCAACAATTCCTGCGGCAGTCGGGTTTTGCCGATATCCAGCAACATGCCGCCGATCGCGAGTTTATCGAGACTGCGGCGATCAAAGCCAAGATGCCGGCCCAGCACTACCGCCCACACTGAGGTAGCTATGGAATGGTGATAGCTGTAATCGTCCTGTTTTTGCAGCGATACAAACCATGACATGGCGTCAGGATTACGCAAAACACTGTCGATCATCGGTGATACGGCTGACCGAACCGTATCCACATCAACCGAGCGGCCGTCACGCACCTGGGTCAGCACATCGTTCATGATGGCAACAGCATTGTTATAGGTGCTGGCCGCTTTGGGCGCTTCTTTACGCGTACTGGTCCTGTTCTTGTATGTTTGCAGGCCGCTGAGATGTTGCGAAATAGTGCCTGTAGGGTCGACGCGGGCAAACTTCTGGGCGATACGGCGCATCAGCCCGGCAGGCTTGGCCTTGGGTTTTTTCCGTTGAGTTTCGAAAGCGATGCGAACCGGATCGTCGGTCCTGCGACGACGACCCTCAATTTCATCCGCCGACATGGAGCTGCGCTTCAGATCAACGTAGACATGCTGGCAGTAGTGCCGCAGCTGATCTATTTCAGACTCTTCGCGAACCTCGAAGCCCTGAAATAAAAACGGCGTTTCCAGCCACGGCCGATCCAGCTGAGCAACATACATGCCCGGCGTGATATCTGCCGCATCAATTTTGACTCGCTTGCCTGTCACGGCACGCCCTTACGATAAGCCCTGTCAGAAGGGCCATGTTATGTAGGCAATAACGGGTTTTGCGGTGCAGATGTCACACTTTGCGATGCGGCGCATCGCAGAATGTGAACCCGGTCACAGGGAGGGCTCAGCCGGGCATGGCTATACCGGTGCCGCCAAGCCCGCAATAGCCGGCCGGATTCTTGGCGAGATACTGCTGATGGTAATCCTCGGCGTAGTAGAACGGCTCGGCCGGCTTGATCTCGGTGGTGATGGAGCCGAGCCTCGCCGCACTGAGTGCCTGCTGATAGCGGTCGCGCGATGCCATGGCAGTCTGTTGCTGGGCATCGCTGTAAGTGTAAATACCGGAACGGTACTGTGTGCCGATGTCATTGCCCTGACGCATACCCTGGGTCGGGTCATGCGATTCCCAGAAGACGCCGAGCAACTTCTCGTAGGCAATGATTGCCGGATCAAAAACGACCAGCACGACCTCCGCGTGGCCGGTTCTGCCGCTGCAAACCTGCTGATAGGTCGGGTTGACCGACTCGCCGGCTGAATAGCCGACGGCAGTAACGAACACACCCGGCAGAGTCCAGAATTTTCGTTCCGCGCCCCAAAAGCACCCCATGCCAAACAGAGCCTGTTCGTTGCCGGCCGGAAATGGCTCTGTCATGGAGTGACCATTAACGTAGTGCAGATTCTCTGTCACGGAATTCCTCGCGTGCCTGTTGAATAACGGCGTAAATTTCCGCCGAGCGCCCACCTATGGTAGCAATCAATTCTTCCGTCACCGACGCGGTTGCCTGACGCCACTGTTCACGCTGTGCCGCGCTGATACGATGCACTTCGATTCCCAGCTCGCTCCCTGCCTTGAGATCCGCGGCTGACTCCGCGCGCACTTCGGCGCGGGTTTGCGGTGCCGGCGGCCAAGCCGCCATTACCGCCTGTTGTTCGGCGACGCTCAGACTATCCCACCATTTTTTGTCTGCCACAATCGCGGAAACACCGAACGAATGATCGGTCATTGTCAGATGCCGGGCTTCGCCGGCAATGCCGGTTCTTGCGTACAGACTGACCGCCTGCTCGCCGGCCTCCACCAGGCCCGTCTGCAGGGACGCGACCACGTCCGCAAAGCCCAGCGGAATGACATCAGCACCGATTGATTTAGCAAACTTGCGCGCTGCCGGGCCGGCACCGACGCGAAACCGTTTGCCACGCACCTGTTCGGGCACCAGTAATGCTTCCTTACCGTAAATCTGCACAAAGCCGATTTCGTACCAGCTAATCAGCTGCAAACCTTTCTCGGCCAGCAACTGACTGTACAAAGGAGTGAGGTAGCGATCGTAGACGTAGTCTGACTCGGGTTCGTTATCGAACAGGAACGGCGCATACAACAGCGCCATTTCCGGCACCACCGTGCTGACCGCCATGGCAGAGAGATTCGCAAACTGTACACGCCCCCGGCGCAATCCGGAAACCAGTTGATCTTCCGAACCCAGTTGCCCGTATATTAGCAACCGCAGCGGCATCTTGCCGGCGGTGGCCTGCTGCAAATCATCATGGAAGCGAAGCCAGTGGTTTTCGCCGGCAGTGCCGGGAAAGCTGGTACCCGCAATGGTTACAGGCCGTTCAGCATCGGCACCGAGGTCACAGCCCGGCAGCGCGGCCAGCGTACAGAGCAGCAAACTTTTTATCCGATCGCCCACATTAGTAGAATCACATGCAAGCCAATATTGAGCAAGCCGGAGCAGGCCCATGGAAATCGCTAACAATGCAGTCGTCGCCCTTCACTACCGACTGACAAATGATCAGAATGAAGAGCTGGACAACTCCGCCGGTGGCGAGCCGCTTATGTATATGCACGGAGCCGGTGAGCTGATTGACGGACTGGAAAAGGCGCTGGAGGGTAAACTGGCCGGCGAAAGTTTTGCCGTTAGCATTCCGCCGGCGGAAGCCTACGGAGAGGAAGCGCCGGAGCTCATCCGAATCATGCATGCCGACGAATTCAATGGTGTAGAAATGTGGGAAGGCATGCAGTTGCAGGGCAAAGACCCGGAAGGCAACTTTCGCCTGCTGCGTGTTGTCAAAGTTGACGGCGATGATATTACGGTCAATATGAACCATCCGCTGGCAGGCCAGACCTTGCATTTCGAGGTGAATATCGAAACTGTGCGCCCGGCCACCGAGGACGAAATGGCGGCAGGAAGAATACTCTAGAGACCCGGAAAGACCGATGCTGATTAAGAAACCTTCTGCAATCAAGAGCTGGGAAATCACCCCTGAGTCTGTGTACCTGAACCGGCGTGAGTTACTGCGGGCAGCAGGCCTGAGCACTGCGGGTCTGATGAGCGGTGCGGCAGCCGCTGACGACTCGGAACAGCTTAATTACAAGTCACTGGGCCCTATAAAGAGCAGTCCCTTCAGCACCGATGCCGAGCCGACGGATTTTGTCGATATCGCCAGTTACAACAATTTTTATGAATTCGGTCTCGATAAGCGCGATCCCGCCACCCGTTCAGGTGATTTCAAACCGCAACCCTGGAGCGTCACTGTAGACGGTGAGGCGGAAGTGACCGGCACTTTCACTTATGAAGACATTGTCGGCCCGCATCCGCTGGAAGAGCGCATATATCGCCTGCGCTGCGTGGAAGCCTGGTCAATGGTGGTGCCCTGGGTGGGCTTTCCGCTGGGCGACCTGCTAAAACGCTTCAAACCCACTTCTAAAGCCAAGTATGTGGCCTTTGAAACTGTCTACCGGCCCAGCGAAATGCCCGGTCAACGGCGTGGCCTGCTGCGCTGGCCTTATCGGGAAGGGCTGCGCATGGACGAAGCCATGCACCCGCTGACGATACTGGCGACCGGTCTCTACGGAGTCGAATTGCCCAACCAGAACGGTGCGCCGCTGCGCCTCGTGGTGCCATGGAAATATGGCTTTAAGAGCATCAAATCTATTGTACGCATCAGCTTCGTGGATACAGAACCGTTTACTACCTGGAGTGACTCGGCGCCTTCCGAATATGGTTTCTATGCCAATGTGAATCCCGAAGTGGATCACCCGCGCTGGAGTCAGGCGCGCGAGCGGCCGATCGGCGGCGGCTTTTTTGCATCCAAAGTCCCGACACTCATGTTTAATGGCTACGCTGAAGAAGTGGCCGGGCTATACACAGGCATGGATCTGTCCCGCTACTACTGATCCTGCGCTGCGCTGAGCAGTTCCCGATGATTCGTCCCGATATTCGGCAACAGCGCCTGATCATCAAGCCGCTGTGGTTCGTCGCCTGCCTGGCGCCGTTCATCTGGTTTTGTCTGCGTGCCCTGGAAATCGCCGGCCCGGATCTGGGTGCTGACCCGATTGAGGCCACGCAGGACTATATGGGGATCTGGGCACTGCGTCTGCTGCTGGTCACGCTGGCAATAACACCGCTGCGGCGGCTGACCGGCATGCTCTGGCTAACCCGCCTGCGGCGGATGACCGGGTTGTTCGCGTTGTTTTATGCCGGCGCGCATTTCCTCAACTACCTGCTGCCGGATCAGGGACTGTTGTGGTCCGCTATTGTCGAGGACGTGGTGGAACGGCCTTTTATCACGGTAGGCGCGCTGGGGCTGGCTGGCCTGATAGCGCTGGGCATCACCTCAACACGCGGCTGGCAAATCCGGCTGGGTAAGCGCTGGCAAAAATTGCACCGCCTGGTCTATCTGATCGCAATTCTTGCCGTATGGCACTTCTGGTGGCAGGTCAAGGCCGTTGTAACCGAACCGGCCATCTATGCGCTCATACTGGCAATATTGCTGGTCAGCCGTCTGCCCAAAAAAAACCGCGCCCGGCATGCGCCGGACGCGGAACAACAGTAACCCCACCCCGCTACTGACCAGAATGCCAACTAACCGTTATAGGCACGCTCGTCGTGCTGCGTAATATCCAGACCCTCGGTTTCTTCTTCGTCCGACACGCGGAGTCCGATAACCGTATCAATAAGTTTGAACAACACCAGCGAAACAACGCCACACCAGGCAGCGATAGACGCCGCGCCTATTAGTTGCTCAACCAGCTGTTGCCCGCTGGATGCAATGTCCTCATTGAGAAAGCCGAGGCCGCCCAGTCGATTGGCAAGAAAAGCCGTCATACAAAGGCCGAGAAAGCCGCCGACCCCATGCACCGGAAATACGTCCAGCGAATCGTCAATTTCAAAGCGGCGTTTCAGAATCTGCGTCGCCCAGAAGCAGGCCACACCCGCCAGCAGCCCGATAAGCAGTGCGCCGGCGGGGCCGACAAACCCGGAGGCAGGCGTGATGGTGCCGAGCCCCGCCACCATTCCCGTGACAATGCCCAGCACGCTGGGCTTGCCAAACCGTATCCATTCCATGGCCATCCATGCCAGCGAGCCTGCTGCGGCGCCAATATGCGTTACCAGCATAGCCATGCCGGCATTGCCGTCCGCCGCCAGCGCACTACCGGCGTTAAAGCCGAACCAGCCAACCCAGAGCATGCAGGCACCGGTCACGGTCATGGCCAGATTGTGCGGCGGCATCGGCGTCA
>CAYGKB010000044.1:0-12099 GCA_964350425.1 uncultured Chromatiaceae bacterium
CCACTTCATGGAAGTTGCCCATGGCATAGGCACTTGCCGTTATCGACGAATTCAGGACAGCGACGCGGGTGCCATGAAACTGGTTCTGGTTCGGCGAACCGGTGTCATCGGTCAGAATGCCGTCAAAAATCAGGTCGGAAATGTTGTCGTTCCAGCTACCGCCGGTATTCACTGTGCGAATACGTCCCGACCGCGCCGGCGAGGCACGAAAGTGCAGTCGGCGGGCCGTATTGTCCAGGCTCAGCGTACCGATTTCCACGCCCGGCTGAATAACAATTTCCTGATCCTGCGTACCAAAAGTCTGGTTCCCGTAATTACCGGGCTGCAGTATCAGGCGGCGACCATTAACCTTGTTCGCAGATATGGTCGACGGTGTGACCGTGACTTCATTGGTGATATTCGGCAATACCGGCGTATTTACGGTAAAGGGAACACCTGCCAGCGCATCTGCCAGATCATAACTGCCGCCGGTGGCCGGGGGCGGTGTGGGCGGCGGCGGAGCCGTTTCAGGCGTCTCCACACAATCCGGATTGTTGTCGCCATCCACGCAAAACAATGGTGGAGGGTTTGGTGTTGCCGAGGCGACAGCCCAGATACCTGATACCAGCAACAACCCGACGAAAGTGCGCCACTGGCGCAGCAGCGATTCAATTCGCATAAAGTCACCCAATCTTCTTTCCGCGGCGTCAGTCTAGCACGCAGTATTTTGCCGCCAAGTTACAACCGCTCAAAATGTGAACTGCGTCACTTTTGCACATTGCAGCAAAATCCCCTGCCGATATCATCAGCACACGGTCGGGGTGCACAGACAGCATTGCTTGAACATAAGTTCCTGCCTTTGACAGGTAAGTTCCGCTATCATGACGCGCAGCAGAAAACGGAGACTCAACGGTTGGACACGCAGACTCAGGATACCCAGATTCAGGAGGCCATCGGCAAGGCCGTGAGCCGACTGAATGAAATGCTGGATGCCGACAATCGGCTGAGTGCCGAGCCCGACACCGTCCTTGCAGGATCGGACGGACGGCTGGACTCCATGGGCCTGATCAATCTGTTGCTGTTTGCTGAAGAAGAACTTGGTCAGGCGCTGGGCCGACCTGTCGATATCATGAGCACTGTCGGTGACCGTGCCGCCAGCAGCGCTGCTTTTACCATTGGCGAACTGATCGAACTCGTGCGGCAAACCCTGGCCCGCTAAACCCTTATGAATACGCATAGCGGCACGGCAGCCATGACCTGTGTGCTGATCTCCGACTTCAATGCCGCCAATTTGCAGAGCTTTTTGCAGGGCGGCAGCGAACAGCCGCCGGTGCAGGTTGTTATGCCCGACTACGGTCAGGTCATGCAGACGCTGCTGGATGCCAGTCATCCCTGCTGGCAACAGGCTGCAGACCTGGCAGTGATCTGGACCCGGCCCGAAGCTGTCATAGCATCATTCGGCGACGTGCTGCAGGCGAATGGCCAGACAACTGCCGGCCTGCTCGACGAAGTTGATCAGTTTGCCGAACTGGTTGCGGCAGCCGCCGGACGTGCGCGCAACGTGCTGGTGCCCACCTGGGCATATCCGGCCGGCCAGCGCGGCCTCGGGCCGATTGACCTGCGGCCGGGCGGCATAGGTTATGCGCTGAACCGCATGAACATGCGGCTTGCCGAGCGGCTGCACGAACATGCCAACGTTTTTGTGGTGGACAGCGAACGCTGGCTGGCGGCGCAGACAAACCCGGGGCTGGCCGCCAAATTCTGGTACGCATCGAAGACTCCTTATAGCCCGGAAGTATTCCGGCTGGCCGCACAACAGGTAAAGGCACTGCTGCGTGCCAGCGCCGGGCGCAGCCGCAAGCTGCTGATACTTGATCTGGACGACACGCTCTGGGGCGGCATCGTTGGCGACCTGGGCTGGGAGAATCTGCAGCTGGGCGGTCACGATCCGGTGGGTGAAGCTTTTCAGGATTTTCAACGCGGCATAAAGGCCCTGCAGAATCGCGGCATCGTGCTGGCCGTTGTCAGCAAGAATGATGAAGCCGTGGCCCTGGAGGCCATCGACAGTCATCCGGAAATGCTCCTGCGCCGCGACGACCTGGCCGGCTGGCGCATCAACTGGAACGACAAGGCACAGAATATCGCCGAGTTGGTTGATGAACTGAACCTTGGCATGGATGCCGCCGTTTTTATTGACGACAACCCGGCAGAGCGCGGCCGCGTTGCCGAAGCACTGCCGGAG
This sequence comes from uncultured Chromatiaceae bacterium, assembly GCA_964350425.1. Lineage (GTDB taxonomy): Bacteria > Pseudomonadota > Gammaproteobacteria > Steroidobacterales. The sequence continues at coordinate 2,222 of CAYGKB010000044.1, forward strand.
CTGCTGGTACCTGACTGGCCGGCGGACAAATTGCTGTACCGGCATACCCTGAATTCGCTGACTTGTTTTGATCCGGTATCCCTGAGCAGCGAGGATGCACAACGGTCGCGCTCCTATGCCGCGGAACGGGAGCGGCGCCAGAGCCGCGCCGCAGTCAGTCTGGATGACTGGCTCGAAACGCTGGAACTGCAGGTTCGCGTGGAACCGCTGGCCGCTGCCAACCGGCAGCGCGCCGTGCAGCTGCTCAACAAAACCAACCAGATGAACCTGCGCACCCGACGCATGACAGAAGATGAGCTGGACACCTGGCTGACGCAGGGTGACAGGCACTTCTGGACGCTCTGGGTGGCTGATCGCTTCGGCGATTCCGGCCTCACCGGGCTGATCAGTATCGAGCATGACAACGGCGTTTGCAGGATCGTGGATTTTGTTCTCAGTTGCCGGGTATTCGGACGGCAGATTGAGAACCTGATGGCTGCTTTCGCGGTGCGACAGGCGCAGCAGCAGAATGCGTCCAGCGTTGCAGCAGAGTTTCTGCCGACCGCCAAAAACAAACCGACGCTGGAGTTTTTCAGCGAACGCAGCGGTTTTACGGCCGACGGCGACAATGTATTCAGCTGGGATACGGCGGCCGACTATCCTTTACCGGCGTTTATTGCTGTTGATATTGCCGCGCCGGCAACAGAAACACCGTGAGTGCAGCGCCGGAAAAACCGCAGCTGCGCATGGTGGAGGTAACCCGGGCAGACTACGAATCCGGACAGGCATTTGAGGGTTGGCAGGGCGATCCCGGTTTCGGCCGTATCGGCGGTAGTTTCGGCGAATTGCTGACTTCGGTTCCCGGTCATCCCAGACGGGATGACGACTTGCTGCTGCTGGCGGCGCTGCTGGAAGATCGTCCCATAGGCTGCATGCATACCTTTAACGGCAAAGTGCATGTCGGCGATCAGACCATCAACATGCTGTGGTGCTCCGGACTGGTGGTTAAGCCGGAACACCGCAGCACCGGTGCTGGCCTGATGATCCTGTTGCGCATGCGCGCCCGCCCGGTTGCCTCTGGCGGGGTGCGGGTGTCGCAGATGGCTTTGCCTATCTACAAGCAACTGGGCTGGCAGCACCTCACTGCCGCCCGCTTTCTGCTGGTAAAGCGCTCCGCGCCGATTTTGCAGCGCTGGATCAGCAATCCGTTGTTGCGGCAGCCTGCCGCTGCGCTGGTCAATCTGGGAATGGGCCTGCACCGACTGCTGCTCGGCATGGTATTGCGCATCAAGTTGTCCGGCTGGAGCAGCGCACCGGTGGAACAGTTGCCGCAGGAACTGGATGCGCAGATCCGCGGACTGCGCCGGCCCGCCAAATGTCATCGCTCGACGGAATGGCTGAACTGGGCCGTCAGCACCGGGCCGATGGGCAACCAGCGCAGGCTGTGGCTGGTTAAATCCCGTACCGGCAAGCCGGTCGGTTATTTCATGACGGGCCAGATGCACTACGCGGAGGCGGATCAGGGCCGTATCAAAAACATTACGCTGGCTTCGGTACTGGACTGGATGAGTTTCGACGACGGAGTGGATGACACCATCGTCTTATTGTCAGCCCTGCAACAACTGTTGAGCGCCGACGTGGACGCGGTGGAACTGTGCGTACCGGAAACCGGCTCCGGGCGAGCACTGCGCCGGCTGGGCCTGCTGTGCCGGGGCGAACTGAATATGGTTATTCGTTTCGCGCCCGGTACGCCCGATGTTGAAGCACTGCAGATGGACGGCGACCATTTCTGGTTCCGGCCGGCTGATGCCGACGGCTTTGTTAACTAGGCGCGCAGCAGGAACCAACGCTAGTCGGCAACGCCTGCCTTTTGCAGATAGCCGGCGCTTTGTATTCGCTCGGCAATAAGCTCGGCCGCCAGCGCCTGGCCGGCATTATTCCAGTGATCGTCACCCCCCAGCAGGTAGAGCGCTGCGGGATCATCTGCAGCCTGAAACGGCTGCAGTAAATTGATGTTGTCAATGCCATGCCGCTCGGCAATGGCCTGAATACCGCCCGCCATGCGGGTCGGCCGATAATCGGGAAATTTTGCCTGGTCGACCGCGCCACTGGCATGCGTGCCGCCCATTACGTCCATGGGATGCGGCACAGCCACCAGCAACAGCGGCACATCATGCGCCCGGGCCTGCTGCTGGATGGCAGCGACAACCGCATCCATCAACTCCAGCTTGTAGCGCGCCGACGGACTGTCCGGCTGCAGGGCAATGTCAGCGGAATACGGGTCGGTGCGTAAATCCCGGACAATATTGTCGCCGTCAACAATGTATTCGCGATATTCGCGAATATGCTGCTCCATACGATTCACCGTCTGCTGCGCCGGATCAGTGGGCGGCGGCAGTCCGCCTTTGAGGCGGAGCTGTAACTGCGCCTTGACCTCCTGGCCCATTTTCCGCAGCACCGGGGCAGACTTCTCCAGCGCAGCATTGAGCTCTATCTCTTCGCTGAACACGAACGGGTTTTCCAGCAGCTCGCCGGCGTTCCCCAGCCGGTAAAGCTTGTTGCGCAGCAGGTCACCGTAATCATTGCCGGTAAAAACTGCCACAATCAGCAAGTCAGGTTGTAACCAGTCAAGTTCGTCCTGCAGACGCCGCAGTACCTGATCAGGACCGTAGCCCGCCACCCCTGCATTAATGACTTCCACCGGCTGCCCGAGTTGCGCGGTCAGCCGGCTGGCAAGCTGGTTGCTCAGGGTATGCTCCAGCGCTGTGTATTCAGCCTGTATAAAGGAATCACCATAGACTGCAACGCGCGGCATGGCAGTGCGTTGCGCGGCAAATTCCTCGCCGCGAAAGCCGAGGCTGTTGACCTTGTAGAGCTGCGCGCCGCCGTTTATCGCCAGGTGACGATATTCGCGGCGTGCGCCGGGCACCAGTTCGTACAGGTAACGGTCATGCAACTGGAACGGTGAGGTGTAACGCGGGCCGACCGTAGCCCGCAGCGCGAATTCGGCAACGAGCAAGGTTGCCGCCACCGACACCTGACAGAGTAGCCAACCGACCATGAACATGCCGCCCAGCAACCCGGCCACTACATTGACGATGCCGACACCCAGCAACAGCAGTTCGGTGAAGCCGAAACCCGGGCCGCCGGCGATACGCACGTCGTCGCTGAAAGCCAGACTGATAAGCGCCACGCCGAGCAAAACAGTCAGCAGGCGGACAACCAAAACGGCACGGCCGGAACGATTAGCAGATTGCGTGGGTTCAGCGTTCACGATTCAACTCATATTAGACCGGCCAGCCGCGCAGGTACCAGACCAGCAGCACAACCGCAGTAATGGCAGCAAGAAACAACAGATCGGGCAGAAAATCACGAATACCGTACTTGTGGGTAACAATGCGCAGTATCGGGTAGAACAGCATTTGCGCTACCGCAATAGCGACCACCAGTCCAACCACACCGGCTAGATAGCCGCCCACTGTCATGATGCCCAACAACACGGTGAAGCGAAAAAACTGCAGCCACATGTGGCGATAGGAATCGCCGAAAGACATGGGAATATTCAGAATGGCTGCGCCCGCAGCAAAAAAAGCCGAACCAAACGCCATGATTTCCAGCATCCAGCCTGCACCGTGATAACGGGGGTCATAGAGCAGCGTGATCAGATCGCGTCCGAACAGGGAAAACACCAGCACGATCGGCGCGCACATCGCAAACAGCACGAGTTTCACCTTGCGCAACTGGGCGTTAAAACGTTCGCCGGAACCAGCCTGAATTTCGGCATAGACCGGAAATAGCAGCGACCAGCTTAGTCTTTCCACCAGGGTCTCAACCAGCTTGGCGAAGGTAATGGCAATACTGAAAACGCCCAGCTCTTCAGCCGTCACCCACTTGCTGATAATCAGGCTGTCGCCCTGACGCGCCAGAAAGGTTAGTCCGGAAGCAATAAATACCCAGCGGCCAAAGCGGAAAATTTCCCAGGCATCGGCACGGTTCCACACCATCTTCATACGCGGGCCGGGGAAAATATAATAGGAACTGATCGCGCCAATAGTTGCCGCCACAATGCCATGAGCGGCCAGTACCCAGATACTTGGCCAGACCCACAGCCAGCTCAGCAGAATGACTATGGCAATAGTCTGTGTGGCACTGTTCCAGATCACCACGCGACCAAAACGCACGCCCTTCTCCGCAAGTATTGGCTGCGGCGATGTCAGGCTCTGAATAACGGGCGACAGGCTGACGATTGCAATCAGGCCGAACAACTGTTCCTGCGCGTAGAAAATACTGATCGGGTAAGCCAGCGCCAGAGCGATAAGGCCGATAGCGGCACCACGTAAAATACCCATGCTCCATGCCGTACGCAGGTATTCATCGTCAATATCGTCTTTCTTAACGATTATGGCGCTGCGGATGCCGAGATCGGACATCATGCTCAGCCCGGTAAAAACCAGGTTGACGATAAGCATCAGACCGAAAGCCTCGGGAAACAGCAGCCGCGTCATTATCAGGTTCGCAACCAGGCGTACCAGGTTCTGGTACAGATCGCCCAGCATCAGTATGCCGCCGCCCTGAATAGCCCGTTCGCGCAATGATCCGCTGCCGGTGCCGACCAGTTGCTGCAGTCGGCCGCGCAGCCGGCCAAAACCTGTTGCCGGCTGGTTCATGACTGCAACGCCTCGGCAGGTGCTGTGTCAGTTCTACTATCGGCAAGTCGCGCGTCAATTTTCTCCGCGGCGCGCAATGCCAGCGCAGCAATAGTCAGACTTGGGTTGGTGCCGCCGCTGGACGGAAAACAGGATGCGTCCGCCACATAAAGGTTAGTCGTTCCATGCACTCGGTTATCAGCGTCAACCACGCTGACCTGCGGGTCATCCCCAAAACGACAGGTACCGCAAACATGCGGATAATCGATTTTGTTTGCGTGCGACAGGATCATCAGCCGGCGGTTGCCCAGCACCTTGCGCAATTGGTCACGAAATAAATTGACACGCCGCTTCATTTCATCCGGATAACGGTATTCAATCATCAGCTCCTGTGCGTTATCGGGATGCGGATAGACGCGATTTTCGTGGTAAGGCAGATCCTCAAGAATGCTGACCCACACCGAGGCATCGCGAAAGTTGAACAGGTAGTAGTAAACCATGGCGCCCAGCCTGACGAAGGGGCTGGTGAGCTTGCGCCACCAAACCGGGCGCGGACTGAGCAGCCAGCGCCACCAGGCTGTGCTAAGTTCAGCGTTTTCACGCAGGTATTGCATGATTTGTCCTATTTCCAGTCGCACACCCAGCGTCTGGAAGGTACCCAGCTTGTCGCCGCCAACGGCATAAAAATCGTTAATCGCCAGAGTTTTTTGCGCGCCCGCACCGTCCAGCGCCTCTCCCGGACTGACGGCAATAAAATCACCGCCGTGGAACATCAGGTTGCGGCCGACCAGATCATTCTGGTTGCCTATGCCCTGTGGCCACGCAGCGGAGCGCGACCGCAACAGCAAGGCAGGTGTGCCGAAAGCGCCGCCGGCCAGCACCACGGCTGCCGCGCTGAAGCGCCACTCCCGATTACCCTGGCGGCAGATCACCGCATCTACAGCAGCTGCGGAAGCCTCCAGCCTGAGCACCTCGCAATCGGGCAGCAGCCGCGCATCATGTTGCAGCAACGCCGGAATCAGGCAGGTCCAGGCTGCATCGCGCTTGCAGTTCTTTTCGCACGGTCCGTCCGGGCAGCCGTCACAGCCGTCAATAAATTCGCAACCCACATGGACTCGATAAGGGTGCAGACCCTGCCGGCTGAATATTTCCTGCAGGCGCTGATCCCGGGGGCTCAGTCCCGGCGGCTGGAGCAGCATCGAAGCGCCGCCACCATAGAGCGGGTCCTGCGAGCCGCGCACGCGAAACAGTTGCTCGGCGCGCTGATAATAAGGGTCAATTTCGCTGTAGCTGACCGGCCAGTGCTCCGGCAAAGTGGAGCCGCCCGTCTGGGCGAAATTGGCGCGCGGCGAAAAATCGGCCGGCGCAAAGCGCTCCAGCGCGGCGGCATAGAACGTGGTGGAACCACCCGCCACACAGCCTACCGGACCCGGAAAACTTAGCCGGCCGAGGTTGGTGCGCGCATTAAATCGATGCGGCCAGCGGCCGCCGGCCAGACGTTCATCATCAGCGCGCGCCAGTGGCCCCGTGTCATTCGCAGGCCTTACCACGGTCGCTTCCAGGCCTGCCGGCGCCGCGCCGAAATCCGCATGCAGGAACGGGCCTTTTTCAATAAACAATACACGCCGCCCGCGCCGCGCCAGTTCGTAGCCGACCGTTGCGCCGCCCATGCCCGCGCCAATCACGATGGCATCCCAATGGATGCTTGTGCATTCAGCCGGTGTCAGAGTCATTGAGCGCCCGACCTCAACTGCGCATTCCGACCAGAGCGCGCAATCTGTCAACGATGCGCTGCTTCAGACCCTTCGGCGGCAACCACTCCCGATCATTCTCGAAAATACAGTTTGGCGTGCGCGCCTGCTCCATGGCGGCAAGCTGCACGCCCCAGGCCGCGGCAACAGCCGGTTCCAGACCGGTATAGCCACTCATGCGGGTATTCAGATGACCGGGAATCCATTCATGCACTTCGATTTCAGCATCAAGTTCGCGCAGGTCAGCAGCTATGGCCTTGGTAAGCGCGCGCAGCGCGCCCTTGCTGGCGGAATATACAGCGCTGTCGGCGATGGGGGCTACATCGGCAAAACTGCCTACATTAAAGATACGTCCGCGACCGGCCGTCAGCATCGCAGGCAATACTGCCTTGCAGACATTGGCTACACCGTTGACATTAACATCGATACCGCGGGCAAAATCGGCCGGGGTTTCCTGTACAAAATTTATACGCGGGTAGACGGCAGCGTTGTTAAACACAACATCAATGCGTCCGTGACGGGCAACACTCGCATCCACAACCGCGCGGACGGCGGCAAAATCCGTGACATCGGCGACATGACCGTAAAAATTATCAGCATGCGGCTGCGCCGCTGCTGCGTCGAGCGACTCCTGGCGACGGGCAATGCCTATAACAACGCAACCCTGCTCGAGAAAAGCGCTGACCAGCGCCTGCCCGAGTCCGCTGCCAACGCCGGAAATCATGACGACCTTGTTCGCTAACATGGGGATAGTGGGTGCGCTGTGCTCAGAAGGAATAACCAAAACGAATGATAGCAAGACGTTATAAACTGCACACGGACATAGGTTCAGAAATGCACATTAACGACATAACATGACCGGACAGACAGATTTCGGCATCGTCATTATCGGCCGCAATGAAGGTGAGCGGCTGATCGCTTGCCTGGACAGCCTCAGGGATGCCGGTGCGCCCATCGTCTATGTCGACTCCGGTTCCACTGATGGCAGTGTCGAAGCTGCCGGACAACGCGGCGCAACGGTCGAGTTGCTGTCCATGGAGCAGCCTTTTACGGCCGGACGGGCGCGCAATGCAGGATTTCGGCGCCTGCTGCAGATGCATCCTGATGTCCGCTACGTGCAATTCGTCGATGGCGATTGCCGGATCAGCGAGGGCTGGCTGCAATTCGCGCGCGACTGGCTGCAACAACACCCGGAGGACGCCATTGTCTGCGGACGGCGGCGGGAAATTGATCCCCACCGGTCGGTTTATAATCGCCTGTGCGACTATGAATGGGACACCCCTGTGGGTCAGGCAGAAGCCTGCGGCGGCGATTTTATGGCTGTCGCCGATGCTTTTGTCGGAATCAATGGCTTTAACGACACCCTGATTGCAGGCGAAGAACCCGAATTGTGTTTTCGGTTGCAACAGCAGGGGCGGACCATCTACCGGGCGGACCGGGAGATGACCCTGCACGATGCGGCCATGACGCGTTTCGGCCAGTGGTGGCAGCGCGCCAAACGCGCAGGCTATGCCTATGCGGCGCGCGGCGCACTGCACCGGCATGTTGCGGGCGGTCTGTGCCGTCGCGAAAATCTGCGCATTGTTTTCTGGGCCGCGCTGGTGCCGCTGGCAGCAATAGTAGGTGCGGTTGCTATTGATATACGCTGGCTGCTGCTGTTACTTGCCTATCCATTGCAATTTCTAAGGTTGTGGCTGCAGCTCAAGCAAGCCGACTCCAGCCTGCCTGCGGCCCGGTTTGCAGCGCTGTTGCTGCTGACGAAATGGCCGGAATTCGAGGGTCAGCTTATGTTTCTGAGCCGCTGGCTGCGCGGCGCCGAGCAGACCCTGATCGAGTACAAATAGTTAACGCACAGAAAAACGACTACGGTAACTGGTCCGGCAGTAAGTCTTCGCGCACCAGCAAACAGTCTGTCTCGACCATCAGCGGAAAATGATCCGGATTGATTGCCATGAACATTGCCGGCACAAAGCCGCATTGGCGGTAGGCCTGTAATGCAGCATCGAATTTTACCGCCTCTTTGTAAAGGCGCGTTAAAGCCAGTTCGCTTTGCAAGGCGACGAACTCATGCAGTGTCGCAGGCGAAGCAGTGGCAATTTCCACATCGAAACCCTGCGTATCGAGTTTCAGAAACGGCCGTCTGAAACCATACTGCTTTTTCAGTCGCGTCCATGCGGTAGCCAGGGTTTCTGCAGGCACCACGATAGACTCATGCACCGCATTCAGTTTGCGAAACAGCCCGCTTTCTTCATGACTCGGCGTTGCGACCGAACTGAACTCGCTGACCTCCATAACATTGAAAGCGGTACTGCCGTCCGCCGTGGTCAGCGCCAGCTCCTCAATATGCCAGTCATCGTCCTGGCGCGCCCGTTCACGCAGTTGCGCTGCCAGTTCCGGAATCGGTTCGAAAGAAAAAATCGGCCCCTGATAAGCGACCTGTTCGCGCAACATATCGGCAAACTGACCGCGATTGGCACCTACATCAAAAACGGCATCAACGTCGAGCTGGTCAAACAGGCGGGCAAGATGCTCTTCCTGCCACAATGAATACAGGTGCTCCGGTCGAAGCACCAGTCGGCCCAACAGACGGCGTCGCTGGAAGAATCCCAGCCGCCGAGCCAGTTTTCCCAGTGATAAGGCCACAACGATCTCATGCACTGCTTATGTCAGAAACTATACTGTGTCTGCAGCACCAGATAAAGCCGGAACCGGCCGAGATGCGGCTGCTTAATATTATGTGATGCATGACAGGGCGGGCAGGGCTTTCGTCATTTAGACTGAACGATGGGAAATTCGTTGCTGACGAGCTTTTCCGCAACCGCGAACGAATAATAGTTAATAACGCAGGGTAGCTGTTCATGACCAATGGCCGACCGCTTTACGTCACCCGCCCGGAGCTTCCACCGCTGCAGGAGTTACTGCCTTTGCTGGAAGATATCTGGCATAGCAGGATTCTGAGCAATGATGGCCGCTATCATCAGCAATTCGAAGCGGCTCTGCAGGAATATCTGGGTGTTGAGCACATCAGCCTGGTTTGCAACGCAACCCTCGGATTGCAGCTGGCGCTGCGACAGTGCCAGCAACCCGGTGAGGTAATCACCACGCCATTCAGTTTTGTCGCAACCACCCATGCAATAGCGTTGACTGGCTTGCAACCGGTTTTCGCAGATATTGACCCGGTTACCTTTAACCTTGATCCGGCAGCGGTTGAAGCAGCCATAACGCCGCAGACCCGTGCCATCATGCCGGTCCATATATACGGGCGCGGATGCGATACCGCAGCGTTTGCGGCGCTGGCCGAAAAACACAATTTGTTGCTTATTTATGATGCGGCTCAGGCTTTTGGACTGCGGGACAGCGCTGGCAGCGTATTGCGCCATGGGGATATGTCGGTACTGAGCTTCCATGCCACCAAAGTATTCAATACCTTTGAGGGCGGTGCAGTCATAAGCCGGGACGCAGAGACCAAACGGGCGATTGACGATATGCGCAATTTCGGCAT
>CAYGKB010000045.1:0-12084 GCA_964350425.1 uncultured Chromatiaceae bacterium
AGGCGTCGGACCGCGCCGCCCAGGAACTCGGACATGCCGGAGGTGACGTGGTTCCTGTCGTAGAAGGCGCGGGCGACGGACAGGTCCGCGTCCTTGACGGAGGAGAGGTGCTCCACCTGTTCGGACCGGCTCATGGAGAAGGCGTCCGGGCTGATGTCGCAGAGCGCGGTGACCAGCGGTATGTTGTATCCTGAACTCATCAGCGTGCCTCGTCCTTTTCTTTCAAGAGCTTAAATCCCCGCTTGAAGGCCTCGACCTGCGTGAGCCCTTTCGATGCGCACCACATTTTGAATGCGCGGCGTTCCCGCTCGGTTAGCTTAAAATTTAGGGCGACAAGCTCATCGAGCTTAGGATCCTCGTCATGGTTGTTCTCAGCCATCTTGGGGCCTTCCTCTCGGCGGTACCAGCTTCATAGGCGGATTTCTTTATTTCAAGGTAATCTTGTTTAGTTGTCCTGTCATCTGCGAAGTATGGGTTTTCCACATCTCTTGCTTCCCCAGTATGATTTTACCCACGCCCTTCGAGACCGCTCAGGTGCCAAAAACGGGTCCTGACAGTGGCACATCGATTGTTATGGAGGTGTTTATAGGGTGTTTAATATGTGTTTAGGGATTCTGGCCTCGGAAAATTCGTAATAGTATCAATATCTTAACCCTGTTATTCTGGGTGTGCGTGTGTGTGAATCCCGAAAGAACGTGTGTGAATCCCGAAAGAGCGTGTGTAAAGTGCGGCCAAGCTCCCTACTTATCCACAGGCAACACCGTGCCGTGTGTGAATCCCGAAATTTCGCTTGATCTGTTACTGCACATGATGGATGGTCGCCGAAGTGTGTGTGATTCCCGAAAACTTACACACGTTGAGGGGCGGTAGATCGATGAGCGAACATTTGAAACCGGTGCGGCACCCTCAAGGTGATCTTTTCGTCTGCGATATCACAGACGTTATTCTTAAAGATGACTTGGCGTCTATGGAACATCCTTTCTATTCGCTTTCTAAAAAACCGGATCGTGAACCGAAGCGCTACGAATATAAGGGGAAATGGATTGAGTTTCGTCCGAGTTTCAAAGGGATGCCGACGATTTACGACAAGGATTTGATCATTTACGCGATAAGCCAGCTTATTGCTGGTATGCGGGACGGGCGCCCCCTCTCTAAGCGAGTTCAGATCGACCCTTACGCCTTTCTGGTATTCACTCAACGTGGGGTCGGGGGCCGCGACTACGACGCCCTCGTCGATTCGCTTGATCGGATTGATGGGACACGTTTCCGGACCAATATTCTTTTTGAAGGCACGCGTACTGATGAATGGATAGGTCTGATTGACGGTGCGAAGATGCAGACTGACGCCCGGACCAATAAGATCAAAATGCTTGAGTTACGCTTGTCAGACATGGTGATCGAATCCGTTCAGGAGATGAAGGTTCTGATGCTACATCGGGACTATTTCCGGTTGTCTCGCCCGATTGAACGACGCATCTACGAAATCGCCCGCAAAGCGGTCGGACAGAATGAGAGCTGGATGTTCAAGATGAGCACCTTGCATCACAAATCCGGTTCCAAGGGCTCCATTCGTGAGTTCCGCAGACAGATAAAACCGATCGTCGAAGGAGACTATCTTCCAGACTATATGATTTCCTATGATGACGACGCAGATACGGTGACGTTCATAAACCGGCACACGATGCCGCGCGATACGGACGTTATTGAGCACGACGCCCAGTCTATTATCAATCGCGTATCACCTGATGCCCTTCACGAGGCCCGATCCATTGCCATAGGTTGGGACATCTATTTCGTGATTCAGCGGTTTGGAGTCTGGTGGGTGAATATAGGTAAACCGGTAACGCATAATCCGGACGCCTTATTCCTGAAATTCTGTCGAACCTGGCAGGAGAAGAAGGGGCGGCCATCCTGATGTTCAGCCCGTTTTTCCCTTTTGAGATTCCAGGAGCAGTTCTAGGCCCTCCCAGAGAGTAAGGTCCCTGTCCCGACAAAAGGCGCGAAATTCATCAGTTACGCGCTTCGGACCTGGTATGGAGACCTTGTCCTGGGGTTCACGGCGTTTCGGACCTGGCTTCGTGCGCTGTACCGGCTCCCGACTGACGAACCCCATTTCGTTTCCGGCCTGAACGGCTTGCGACAGACTTTCAGTATCGACTTTTCGTCGAGCCGGGCGTTCCGGTGTGGTCTGTGGCAGGTCGATTCCGCCGCTGAACCCGTACTTGTTCATGGGACCTCCTTGACGAGGACCTGAATCACGGCCTGCGCGTAGTCCCGCGCGTTGTCGATCGCTCCGGTCACCTGCTGGAGGGCCTTCTCCTTTACGGAGGCGCTTTTTCCGACCAGATCCGCCTCAATCAGCTCCGGGAGCTCGGACAGCAGAACGCCATCACGGAATATCCGGGTATAAGGCGCCCGCTTAGCCAGCCGCACCGGCAAGGTGGGGATGTTGTTCATTTCCATCTCGGCCCGCACATCTCGCTCATCGGACGACTGGAAAGCGGCGTTTGTCCGCGTGAAGAGCAAGTTGTACGCTATCGGTGCGCGGATCATGGCGCTGGTCGACTGTATGAGACGGACTGCGGCGGCCGCCTGCCGGGCCTCCATGGGTGAGCCATCAAGAGGAATGACACACAAGTCGGTACGTGACAGAGCGAATGTCACGATCTGATCTTTCGATCCTTCGAGGTCGATGATGAGGTAGTCGATGGAATCCGTCAGGCTGTCTATGAGCGACACGGTATCCTCGGCTTGTGGGCGCGCATGAACGGCAAAGGGGACCCCCCTGCCCTCTTCGGTCCGGTTTCGTGACCACGCGACGATGTTCGCGTTCGGGTCAAGGTCCAAGATCGCCACTCGACCGCCTGAAATGGCGATCTGCTCAGCGAGCAACATGGCGGCGGTGGTCTTGCCGCTGCCGCCTTTCGGATTTGCGAAGGTGATTACGTACATACACCAAGAATGCCTGAAAAAACTCTAGAGTCAACAATATAATTGTATTTATATTTAACGTTAGTATTAACTCTAACTCTAGAGTTAGAGTTGTGATTGTCTCCCCAGAACGGTTTGTCACATAGGGAATTGTCAAGATCCTGTTACCCGCGCGACCACAGCCGCCCTGACCCGCTGGGCTAGGGGGTCATGAAAAACCCCCAGGAGGGACCCGTGGCTTTCGTTCCTCAACCACCCGTCACCCCACCGCCAGTTCAGGAAGAAGACCCAGTCCAGCTGGTGGTCGCGCACAACTGGGACATCATGCGCTTCATAAGTGGATTTGATCTGGTCTCGGATATCGTCTGGAATGTCAGCGACCGCCAGATCTACCTGCGCCGAAAATTCCTGCTCTGTGGGTGGTCGCACTTCCTCCGGGGCCGTGCGCCACAAGACCGGAGTGGCCGCGTTCGTCCATGCTCCGGCGGAGGTGAGCCCCAGAGTGTTCAGAACTTCCGCCGTTTCCGGGTCTGCTGTACCCGGTCCGGTCTTGTCGTCTGGCTCGGACCAGGAGTGCCTGAACCGGAGATGGCACAGCTGCTCCGCAACGGACAGCACGATGCAACAAGCGTCGTCCCAGCGTGGAAATACGTCAGGGCGGATGGGGCAGGGGAGAAGCCGGACCCCGCGCGGCGCGTCGGTTGCGTAGCCGAGCCCGATCAGTACGTCGCACGCCATCTCCCAGGCTGTTTCACACCCGTGATCGAGGTATCCGGAGGAGGCGCCGGGCCCCTTCGTAACGAGATAGGTAGCGACAGCGGCCGCCTGTCTTTCGGTCAGCATGGGTGCCCCCGGGGGGTGGCATCCGGGTGACCAAAATCACACCCGTCATAGACATCGCGTAACATAAGCGCGGCCCCGACCTCCGAGATATCCACGATCTGATCCGGTCCGGCGTAGAGGCGGTCACGCCAACCAGCACCGTCTCGCTGGTGCATGATTATGCGCGGGGCGTCAGGGTCGATCAGGAGGATGCAGGCGATGTCCGAGTGGGTCTTGTATTCTAGAACCCGCACGTGAGTGTCGAACGGGTCGCGTGACTGCGACAGCACCTCGCACACGAGGACCGGGCCGGTCGCGCAGATGGCCTGATCCTCACGCGGCCCACGGTCGACGACCAGGTCTGGATGCCGGATCGTCCCGACCCCGGTTCGGACACCCGTCCTCGCGCAGGTCGCCCGACATCTGGTCCCGCGCAGCTGTCCGTGGAGGCTGGCCAGGATGTTGGCAACGAGGTCCCGGTGGCGTTGGGTAGTGCGGACCATCATGATTGGCGCGCCATCCAGCAGCTCCCACCGCTCATCGCGCGCTTGAAGGAATGCCGCGAACTCAGTCTCGGTCATGCCGGTTAGGGGGGCCGACAACATGGTAGCAACCTCTCATTGCGGGGCTCGCCTCAGTCGGGCATCATCGATCAGTATATTCAGGAGTCCCACGATGTCTGCCCCGTTAAACAGTCGCGCCGCTGAGAAGGCCCGCGCTCGGGCGCGCGATGAGGAGCGGCTACGCCGGGGTGAAATCAGCCCGCAGGAACTCCAGCGTGAAAACCTCGTTTTCGGCGGATTCCGGAAAGACGTCATCGGCTTCGGTCCTAAACACAGGCCGAAATCTATCCCATACCTGATCATCCGGCCCCGGGACTGATCTGACCACGGCCCGTGGCTGCGGGTCCGTCTGGACCAAAGCGGATGAATAATCCGTCGGGCTGTGATCCAGTCTAGTTTGGTCCTTGGGTCCGTATTTAACACTATTGCCAATAGTGTTAAATACTCCCACCCTCACCCAGCCGCCCGGACCGCCGGTTCGGTGGGGCAGGGGGGCATTTCGGGATTCCCTGTTTAACAGTATTCGGGTAAACTGTTCACTATGTCCGAAATGCGCCTCCACGATACCACCGGCCGACGCCTATACCTCAACGCGGAAGAGCGCGCGTCCTTCCTCGCCGCTGCCCGCCGCCAGACCGCCCGGGACCGGACCCTGTGTGAGGTCCTGCACTGGACCGGGTGCCGCCCCTCGGAGGCCTTGGAGATCACCCCGGCCCGGGTCGACCTCTTCGGTGGAACCATCACGATCCGCAGCCTCAAGAAACGCAAGGACGCTTCGGGTCAGCAGAAGGTCGTGTTCCGGTCCGTCCCGGTCCCGCCCGAGTTCCTCGATACTCTCGACATCGCTCATGCGATCCGGGAGGCCCAGAAGTCCAGGAAGAGGGCTGTCACCCCGATCTGGCCGGTCTCGAGGGTCAGGGCATGGCAGATCGTAAAACGGGTCATGATCGAGGCCGGGATCCCGGATGGGCCTCACCGCAGCCCGAAGGGCCTGCGTCACGGGTTCGGCGTTCATGCAATCGTCCAGGGCGTCCCCTTGAGCATGCTCCAGCGCTGGCTCGGTCACGCGCAGCTCAGCACCACCGCGGTCTATGCCCAGGCGGTCGGGAAGGAAGAACAAGATATCGCAGCCCGGATGTGGGGGTAGGGATGGACCTGACCCGCATCGACCCACCGAACAACGTCCACCGGTTCTACCGGCTCGAGATCATGCCCGGTCTCTTCGGAGACTGGGCCCTGGTCCGGGAATGGGGCCGGATCGGCCAGCCCGGGCAGGTCCGGTGCGACTGGTACGACACCGAGGCCGCCGCGAAAGACGCCCGGTTCGACATCCTGATGAAGAAGGCGAAGCGGGGCTACGAGTAGTCAGGGGCAGGGCCGGATGGTTTGGGCCCAGGGTTCGGTGGGACAGCAGCCGTTCATACTTCTTGAAGCGGAGGGCGGGATCGAGCCCTCTCATGACATTCGTGTTGCGTTATGGGTGTAGACCACCACCGCCAAGGTTGCGAGCATCACGATGGACGAGGACCGCGGATCCCGGCATGACCCGCAGGGTGATACTATCTCCGGGGCGGGTATGCGCTGCTGCCTGATGCGCGCGGCGCCTCTCGGACGAGCTGGAGGCGAAGCCGCTCCCACCTGCGACAACCTCCGCGCCCTAGAGTTTACCATTTAATGAATAAGGTTGACATATTAGCTTTTAAATACCAAAATTTAGGGTATGGAAGTTGACAAGTCTCTCATAACCGCCCTTATCGAGGCCGCCATGACCGCGGACTATACCGCTGTGCGGCGCCTCGGCGGCCAGGTCGCGAAGCGGATGGCCGAACAGAATGACATTGAGGGCGCGAAGGCCCTTCAGAATCTTCTGCGTAAGCGTGGTGTGCCGCTACAGGCGTCAGGCTATGCCGAGGCCTTGCCTCGGGATGCCGGTTCGCGGTTGCCCCTCATTGAAGAGGGGCAATGGCCGACGACACCGATCATGCTGGGTGGCGAAGCGGGGCAGACGATCTCGCAGTTCATCGAAGATGCACAGCATATCGGCCTTCTGGCGGAGAAAGGCGTCTCCTCGCGCCTTGGTTTGCTGCTGTACGGGCCGCCGGGCACGGGCAAGACCTTGCTGGCGGGCCACATCGCGGCGGCGCTCAAGCGACCGCTTTATGTGGCGCGGCTCGACTCGCTGATTTCATCCAGGCTGGGCGAAACAGCCAAGAATATCAGAGGTATATTTGAGTTCGTGCCCGCGCGGAACGCCGTCCTTTTCCTCGACGAGATGGACGCAATCGCCAAACTCAGAGACGACCGGCACGAGTTGGGCGAGCTGAAGCGCGTAGTGAATACGGTTCTTCAGGGGCTCGACTCGCTGACGGACGATGTTGTGACGGTCGGCGCGACCAACCATCCGCACCTTCTCGATCCAGCCATCTGGCGGCGCTTTCCATACAAGGTGGAGCTGAATCCGCCCGATGAGGACGTGCGCGCGAGCATGTGGGAGCATTTCCTGTTCGAAGGGGATGAAACCCGCAAGGATGACGCGCGCCTCCTAGCGCGGGTGTCCGACGGGCTCAACGGTGCGGATATCGAGAATATCGCGCTGGCCGCGCGCAGGCGCGCGATCCTGAGCAATCAGGATTCCAACCTCGGCCATATTCTGCTCGCCGTGGGCGCGTCGCGTACCGGCAGCCCCCGGCTACTCGACAATCGCGAGCTGGATACGACCGACAAGAAAACCCTGACACGGCTGCTGCACGACAAAGGCGGCATCAGCCAATCGGAAATCGGCAAGATCGTCGGCGTCAGCCGTCAGATGGTGCACCGCTATTTGAAGGAGACGCTCGATGGTTGATACCCCCCGGCGTCCACTTCTGAATCCCGTCCTTCGCTTCACCAAGGAGCCGAAACCCGAGGGGGTGTCGGGTGGCGGAAAGAACGCAGGCAGCATCATGGTGGAGCGCCTGCCTGAACAACGGCGCGTGTTGTCCCGGCAGTTTCGTGCGCTTGCCGCGCAAGCGGTGCAGCAGCCGCGCTTCGATGGCCGTGTGGTGCTCTACGCTTCCATGTTCGACGACTCCCTTGCGCCGAGCTATACGCCGAATGACCTCTTTCAAGCGACGCGCAGCGCGCGCCTGATCGCACCCTATCGCTCGGGGTACCTGGTCGAGATGGCGGCGGATCAGCTCGGACGATATGCCGACATCGTCGAGAGTAGCGGCCTCGCCAAGGATCAGGTGGATATTTCCCGCATCGAAGCCGTGAGGTTCTTCGAAAGTGAAGATGCGGTCGGGTCGGCGGGCTTTGATGAGATTTGGGAAGCGGCGCCGGAAACAGACGCGGGCAAAGCCTTCGTCGTCTGGCTCATGCCCCTGCGCGGCCGCGAGGCGGCAGAAGAGCTGATCCAGCAGTTCGCCGCACTGCGCGACGGCACGATCGTACCGCCGCCGCCGCTCTTGGCGGGGGTTGATGTGGGTGCGGACACGGATGTGCCGGCTGTGATGCGCCGCGCTCTGAGGGCTGCCGGGGCGAGCGGCGATCGGATCAACCTCGCGATGCGGACCTATCGCCTCAATCGCCGCGCCCGCACAACGGTGCTGGTGCCGTCTCGGGCCGCGCTCGACCAGCTGGTCGCCTCCGGAACGGTGTTCCGCATAGAACCGGTGCAGCCGATCAGCTCGACCTCGCCGGGAGAGGGTAGGGAACCTGACCGCCCTTTACCGGGGGACATGACGACGCTGCCGATCGTCGGCGTCGTTGACGGCGGACTCACGGCCGCCTCGTACCGTCATGCGGAAGCCTGGCGCGCGCCGCCGCTTGTAGCCGACGGCGCAGCCGATACACAGCACGGGAACTGGGTCACGTCTCTCGTGGTGCAGGGTCATGATTGGAACAATAACCTTACCTTGCCGCCGCTCTACTGCCAAGTCGGCACGGTGCAGGCGGTGGCGAAGAAAGGCTCGCACGCCTTTATCGATCCGCAGGACTTTGTCGCCTATCTCGATGGCGTGATGGCGGCAAACCCGGAAACACGGGTCTGGAACTTTTCGCTCAATCAGCCCTACTCGTGCGACCTCGAAGCCGTGAGCGCGCTCGGGCACGACCTTGCCATGTTGGCGCGGAAGCACAGCGTCCTGCCGATCATCTCTATTGGCAACAAACCGGGGACGCGGCTTCAGCCGCCCGGCGATTGCGAGGCGGCGATCACGGTGGGCGGTCGCGTTCACGACGACAACGGCGATCCGGCGGGCGAGTGTCCTGTCAGCCTTTGCGGGCCCGGGCCTTCCAGTATGCTGAAGCCGGATCTCTCGCACTTCTCGCATGTCCGCGCCCTCGGCGGCGTCGTTATCCGCGGATCGAGCTTCGCAACCTCCCTGACTTCGCCGCTCGCCGCGCACACGATGGAGCGGGTACGCGAGGCGTCACCCGATCTCGTGAAGGCGCTGCTGCTGCACAATTCGGACGGGGTGAACTTCGATCCGGCCCTCGGGTTCGGCACGCCGACCGCGGGCTCGCTGCCCTGGGAGTGCAGGCCGGGATTCGTCACCCTGCAATGGCGCGCATCGCTGCGGCCGAGCGCAGCCTACTATTGGGAGCTGCCCGTCCCGGAATCACTGAAGAGGACCGGTAAGCTGAAGGGCACGGGGACTCTGACCGCGATCCTCAATCCGCATCCGATGGTGACGGACTACGCCGGACCGAACTACTTCAGCGTCCGGCTGGCGACGGCGCTTCAGTATCAGCGCGGCAAGACGAAGAATAACGCTGCGAAGTTTCACAACCTGCTCGGCTCGCTCGACACGGGCAAGATCACCGAACAAGAAGCGCGGGCGCTCGATCACAAGTGGAGCCCGATCCGGCACCACAGGAACGACTTTCAGAGCGTCAGCTTTGAGGGCAACATGCTGCGTATCTACGCCCGCATCTATGCCCGTGACCATTACCTCTACGGGTACACGGGCACCGACGAGATTCCCGAAATGGAGACGGTTTTCGTTCTGTCGCTCGGCACCGGCGACGAGAACGACGATGTGTATAACGAGCTGCGCGACCAGCTCGGTGCCTTTGTCGAGGCGGCAGTCGTCGAGGCCGATATCGACGTGGACAACGAAGGGTTCTGAGTATGAGTAAGAATAAAGACAGGACGATCTATCGGCGGCCCTCGGACAACAAGTGGGTCGATAAGCGGAACGACGCCACACGCGGCTTTGTCTTCGACACGCAAGCGGCCGCGATCGCCTCGGGCCGCGAGAAACTCGTTAACTCCGGAGGCGGCGAGCTGACTGTGAAGGGTCAGGACGGAAAAATCCGCAGCAAGGATACGCTCGGCGGCGGCAACGATCCGATGCCGCCGCGCGATCGTGAGCACTGATCGCGAGCGCTCCCCCTAGAAGAGCGCGAGCTGGCGCGCAGCCGCTACGTGCTGCTTCCAGGCAGGGGCGCACGAAGGCCACCGGCCCACCGTACCCGTCAACGGTTGCGGCCGTGGTGAAGTACGAGCGATAGCCGGTCTTGGTGATCGGCTGTATGGCGGGGCGCTCCTCCTTGAGGCACTCGTGGAGCTGTCGCTCCTCCGGCCCGCGGCGGCGGGTCCGGACCCGACCAATCTGTCGACAGAAGATCTGGATCCGTCGGACTTCCCCCAAGCCCTGAACCACCACTCGCGTCGGAGGACGCATGTTCTGTAGCGCGACATCGCTGGGGACAAGTTGACGATGATCGATCAAGGATGTCGCGCGGCGGCGTTATGAGGGTGGGTAGATCTGGCCGACACTTGGAACCCCCGAGCGGGCCCGGCGTCTAGCTTGGCGGAGACAGCCACAGCTCCGGAACGGGGCGTTTTTGCGAAAAAATTACGGATTTAGTTTTTCGCATCTCCCCTTGGCTGAGACCGGGCGCGTACCCCGCAGGGCTACGTCCTGATCAGATCGAAATCCACCTATAACGCCAAGCTTCCAAGCCTTTACGCGCCGCTATGGCGCACTCGCCCTGAGGTGCCCCGCCGCCGGAACCACCCAG
This sequence comes from uncultured Chromatiaceae bacterium, assembly GCA_964350425.1. Taxonomy (GTDB): domain Bacteria; phylum Pseudomonadota; class Gammaproteobacteria; order Steroidobacterales. The sequence goes on from CAYGKB010000045.1 coordinate 10,326, forward strand.
CCTGAAGGGTGCGAAAATCACACCGCTTTCAAGTCTCGCAAAAATCCGAGATGCGAAAATCCGAACCACTCCAAAATTCATATTTCGCAATATATTCAACAGCTTACAAGCCAGACCTTATTGACACACCCGCCCGCCTTCAGTAAGCTGCACGTCAAACGGAACACCCACATTCCAGCTGGGACCGCTCCGCCTATCCGAACACGAATGCCGGCGTTTCGCGCCGCGCGGCGCATGCCGTGCGCGGCGTCTTTTCGCCTGAGGAGGCGACGACGACATGGCCCTACCGACGTACCCCGTTCTGTCGCCAGCCCTGTTCTTTCCGGCGATGGCGGAGACAGAAAAGGCCGTTCAGGCCTCTCTCCTCCGGATCCTCCAAGCGCGGGACCCCAACGTGAAATCGCTGTCATACGAGAAGGCCCGCCGTGCCCGGAAACGGGGACAGCGGCTCTTTGAATGCCGGCTGCATCGCTCAGGTCTGTCCGGTCTGAAAGAAGATCAGCGTGATCGCGTGATGTCGCTCGCTCGGTCCGGGGCCCAGATCGCGGGCCCGCTCACCGTGCATCAGGTAGATGAATGGGCAGCCACGGTGCATGACCGCACCCCCTGGCTGGGGGATCTGACTGCATACCTCATGCGCCATATGCGCAGCCGTGTCGCGACGGGGCGGCCGGGGCTGTCCATCCCGCCGTTGCTCCTCTGCGGGGAGGCGGGGAGCGGGAAGAGCTGGTACGCCAACATGGTCGGAGAGGTCGCCAAGGCACCGTTCCGGGAGATCGATGTCGGAGGCGGCAGCGCAGGGTTCCGAATAGCCGGCCTTGAAAAGGGCTGGGCTAGTGCGGGCGCAGGTATACCCGTGGAGACGGTGCTCGCGCACAGAGTGGCGAACGCAGTGTTCGTGGTGAACGAGGTCGATAAGGCGGGCGAGAAGATCGGCTCGAACACCGGCGGCGTGACGAGCCTTACCACGTCGCTCCTCCAGCTCATGGAGCCGGAGACGGCCGCGCGGTTTGAGTGCCCGGCCCATCGCGTGAAGTTCGACCTCTCCCAGATGAACTGGATCCTAACCGCGAATGACCTCGATAACGTCCCGGACCCCCTCCAGGACCGGTGTCACGTCGTCCACATGCCCAAGGTCACGCCATCAGTGGCTGCGTTGATGTATGACACGCTTCTGCGCGAGTACCACGCGGATATCGACGCGGACACATGCAGCTTGGCCAGGGAGGCGGTCGTCGACGCCGCAGGGCGGGGGCATGTCAGCATGCGCCAGATCCGTCGCATCCTCGAGCGGCTCGGGGCGGCCGATCCCCAGATCCTGCACTGACAGGGAGAACTCACATGACCTTGATCGCCGTCATAGCAGATCCGCATTTTGATAACTGGGGCAGGTGGGCTGTTGACCCGCTCACCGCCGAGGGACTCGATATTCTCATCAGTCAGCGCGAACCCGACCTCCTTGTGGTGGCCGGGGACCTTTCGAACGACCCGGTCCGGACCTGGCCCAAGGCCCTCGCGCGCCTCGGACGGCTCATCGATCCAGCGAAGCTTGTTATCATTCCAGGCAATCATGATTACTATTCGTTCAGGCTGGACGGTGAACATCTCCTCCGCGAGATGTGTTCGGACGCAGGCGTTCGCTTCGCTCAGAAGGAAGAAATCCGGATCGGCAAGACGCGGGTCCTTTGCTGCTCGTTATGGACTGATTATGAGCTGACCGGGAACGTCCGAGGAGCAGTCGATACGGCACGGCAGGTGA
>CAYGKB010000046.1:0-11908 GCA_964350425.1 uncultured Chromatiaceae bacterium
ACGGCCGGCTGTGCATCATCAGCTTTCACTCGCTGGAAGACCGGCTGGTGAAACGCTTTCTGCGTGACAACTCACGGGTAGACCCGGAACTGGCGCGGTTGCCGGTAATTCCTGACGCGGCGCAGCCGCGCATGACTATTGGCGGGGGCGCGATTCGCCCGACAACTGCCGAAGCACAACGTAATCCGCGGGCCCGCAGTGCGGTTCTCAGAACGGGTGTCAGGCGCCGATGAACATCAGCCGGCGGCAATTGGCGACGGTGGTTGTGCTGGGCTGCGCGGTTATTGTCTCGGCCATTGCCTCAGTCTATGCCCGTCACGAAAGCCGGCGGCAATTTGTGCTGCTGCAGAAGCTGACTGCCGAGCGGGATGCCCTGGAGGTCGAATGGGGCAGATTGCAGATAGAGCAAAGCGCCTGGTCGGGTCACGCGCGAGTGGAGGAACTGGCGCGCAAGAAAATGAGCATGCGCATGCCCTCGGCTGCGGAGATCGAGGTGGTGCGGCAATGAGGAGCAGTCAATGAGCAGGCGGCGCCTCGGCAAACGTGACACCCAGAGGATATTCAGCGGCCGCAGCCACTTTGCGCTCGGCCTGCTGGGGTTGGGCGCGCTGCTGCTGCTGGGCCGGGCAGTTCACCTGCAGGTGGTGGAACAGGATTTTCTGCACAGTCAGGCTGCCAAACGGCAGGTTCGCACCATCAACCTCGCGGCTCATCGCGGCACCATCACCGACCGCAACGGTGAGGCTCTGGCAGTGAGTACGCCCGTGGACAGCGTCGTGGTGGATCCCGGCGAGTTGCTGGCCGCAACCGAACAGATACCGCAACTGGCACGCCTGCTCGGTATGAATCGTGAGCAGCTGAGCGCCAGGCTGAGTCGCAACGCGCAGCGCAATTTCCTGTATCTGAAGCGCCACATGAATCCGGCGGAGGCGGCGCGCATTGCCGAGGCAAATATTGCCGGCGTCCGTCTTGAACGCGAATACCATCGATACTACCCCGCCGCGGAAGTGACCGGTCACCTGATTGGTTTCACGGACATTGACGATGTCGGTCAGGAGGGCGTTGAACTGGCATTTGATCATCGGCTGGCTGACCGGCCCGGCAAGAAGCGTGTGCTCATTGATCGTTACGGTCGCTCGGTTGACGACATTGAGCGAATTGCAGCACCGCAGCCGGGTCAAAATATCGTTACCAGCATTGATCTGCGTATTCAGTATCTGGCTTATCGCGAGCTTAAAAAGGCAGTGCGGCAAAACAATGCCAAAAGCGGTTCGGCCGTGGTGGTGGACGTGAATAGCGGCGAGGTGCTGGCGCTGGTAAATCAGCCCAGTTACAACCCCAACGACCGCGCGCAGCTGCGCGCCAGTCGCTACCGCAATCGTGCGATAACCGACATCTTCGAGCCGGGATCCAGTTTTAAGCCGCTGGTGGTGGCAGCAGCGCTGGAATCCGGCATCTACACCCGCGACAGTCGTGTGGACACGAGTCCGGGCTACATTCAGGTCGGCTCGAAAAAGATCGAGGATGACGAGAACCTCGGCAGTATCGGGCTGGGAACCATTCTTGCCAAGTCGAGCAATGTTGGCGCATCCAAAATTGCCCTGTCACTGCAGCCGGATCAACTCTGGCAGGTATTGGCGGATTTCGGTTTGGGATCGCCGACCGACAGCGGCTTTCCGGGTGAGTCTGCGGGTCTGCTAAGTCATTTCGGCAACTGGCGACCGCTCAGCCAGGCAACGCTCGCTTACGGTTACGGCCTGTCTGTTACCCCGTTGCAGCTGGCGCAGGCATACGCCGTGCTGGGCGCGCGTGGTCTGCAACGTCCGGTTTCGCTGCTGCGCCTGAATCAGCCGCCGATACCGCGGCGGATTATCAGCGAAAAGAATGCCGTCAGCGTGCTGGCGCTGATGGAGCAGGTAATCGCGCCGGATGGCACCGGCTGGCGCGCTGCGGTTCCCGGCTATCGGGTGGCCGGCAAAACCGGCACGACGCTCAAATTCACCAGCGGCGGGTATTCCGAAGACCGCTACACATCCATATTTGCCGGGCTGGCTCCCGCCAGCAATCCGCGGCTTGCCGTGGTGGTTGTAATCGATGAGCCGAATGCTGGTGAATACTATGGCGGCAAGGTGGCTGCGCCGGTGTTTTCCAGCATCGTAGCCGGCGCCGCGCGCATTCTTGCCATTCCGCCCGACGCTCTGCGTGAGCAGCAGGGTGAGCGGCCCGGACTCACAGTGGCAGTGCGCGAATGATGGCCGCAGCATACAGTCAGGCCCGATTGGGGCAGTTGTTCAGCGGGCTGGATGCCGCGCACGCCAATATCTGTGTCAGTGATATCACCACGCACAGTGCGAAAGTCACCAAGGGCGGGTTGTTTCTTGCCTGCCAGGGTTACAACGGGCATGGTCTCGACCACCTCGACCAGGCGCTTGGCGCTAAACCTGCCGTGGTGGCATGGGAGCCGGGTGCTGCCGTTGGCGAGCCGGAACTGCCGGACAATGTTGTTGGTCTGCGCGTTGCCGGGCTCGGCGCGCAGGTCGGTGATATTGCCGACCGTTTTTTCGGTCAGCCTTCCGCGCAATTGCGTGTGACCGGAGTGACCGGCACCAACGGCAAGACCACCACAGCCTGGCTGGCGGCACATGCACTGCAGCGACTGGGACAGCAGGCGGCCTACATGGGTACGCTGGGCTACGGCATCGGCGATCGGCTGGCCGACACGCACCTGACGACGCCGCCGTGTATCACCGTGCATCGTCGCTTGCGGGAGCTGGCGGCGCAGGGCGCCGCCTGCGTGGTCATGGAAGTCTCGTCGCACGGTCTGGATCAGGGTCGCATTGACGGCGTGCATATTCGTTCCGCCGCATTTACCAATCTGAGCCGCGACCATCTCGATTATCACGGCGACATGGCGGCTTACGGTCGCGCTAAGGCGACACTGTTCCGCCGCAGCGGTCTGGAATCCGCGGTGGTGAATATTGGCGACAGCTTTGGCAGGGAACTGGCTGCCGGTCTGGACAACAACATTGATCTGATCAGTGTTGCGTTGGGCCATGCTGGTGCAGCGGGCCAGGCGCGACTGCGAGCCGAGTTGCTGGCAACCGGTCCCGCCGGTCTGCGGCTGCGCTTGGCCGGCGATTTTGGCACGGCCGAACTGGCCAGCCCGATGTGGGGCGCGTTCAATGCTGAAAACCTGCTGGTGGCTGTCGGAATTCTGCTGGCACAGGGTTTTGCGCTGGACGCAGCGGTCGGCGCGCTGGCGCAGTGTGCTGCGCCGCCGGGCCGCATGCAGGTGCTGCGCGGACAAAACCAGCCGCTGGCTGTGGTGGATTTTGCGCATACTCCCGATGCGCTTGGCAAGGCTTTGCAGGCCGTGCGTGAGCACTGCGACGGACGCGTCTGGGTCGTGTTTGGTTGCGGCGGTGAGCGCGACCAGGGTAAGCGGGCACAGATGGCCGCAATTGCCGAGCAATTTGCGGATCACATTGTCGTAACCAGCGACAACCCGCGGCGAGAAGACCCGCAGTTAATTGTTGATGCAGTCTGCGCCGGCCTGAACGCGCCTGCCGGTGCGCATGTCGAGCTCGACCGGGATGCTGCCATCCGCTTTGCGCTGCATTCCGCCGCCGCCGATGATGCGGTCCTGATTGCCGGCAAAGGCAGTGAGGACTATCAGCTTGTCGGTGATCAGCGGCTGCCGTTTTCCGATGTTGCGGTGGCTGCCGGGTATCTGCAGGGAGCCGCATCATGATGACCACCCTGGCAGATCTCAGCGCCATAGTCGGCGGCACTCTGCACGGTGCTGACGCAGCCTTCAGCGCGGTCAGTACGGACACTCGCACCCTCAACCAGGGTGAGGTGTTCTTTGCCTTGCGCGGCCCGCGCTTTAATGCGACCGAATTCATTGCTCAGGCTGCGGAGCTGGGCGCGGCCGGTGCCGTGGTTGACCAGCCGGTTGCGACTGAACTGCCGCGCATTACTGTCAGCGATACCCGCATTGCGCTCGCTGACTTTGCGCGCGAATGGCGTAAACGCAGCGGTGTCAGGCTGGTTGGTATTACCGGCAGCAACGGTAAGACCACGGTCAAGGAACTGATCGCCGGTATTTGCCGCATCGCTTTTGCGGACGATGCCGTGCTGGCTACCGCAGGAAATTTTAACAACGAGATCGGTTTGCCGCTCACACTGCTGCGGCTTCGCGATGCGCATAACGTTGCGGTGATCGAGATGGGCGCGAGTCAGCCGGGTGACATCAGTTTGCTGGCAGACATTGCCTTGCCGGATGTTGCCGTGATTACCAATGTGGCACGCGCGCATATAGAAGGTTTCGGCAACATCGGAACCGTCGCCCGGACCAAAGGTGAAATGCTGGACAAACTCCCGCCGACCGGCACAGCAGTGCTTAATCGTGATGACGCATTTTATGACCGCTGGCAGCAGCGCGCCGCTGCGGCGCGCATTGTCAGTTTTGGTTTGGCGGCCACAGCCGACTACCGGGCCGACAATATTCAGCCGGTGGTGCGCAAGGGGCGTCCTGGCTTTGCCTTTGATTTGCATTGCCCTGCCGGCGATGTGGCGGTGGTGCTGCCACTGGCGGGCCGGCATAACGTCGTCAATGCACTCGCTGCCGCCGCTGCAGCCATGGCAGCCGGCGCCACGCTCGAGCATGTCAGGGCGGGGCTGGCGCTGGCGCAGAATGTGCCCGGCCGGTTGCGGGCTTTTCGCGGTCCGGCAGGCGCGATGATTTTCGATGATAGCTATAACGCGAATCCTGACTCAGTAGCGGCAGCGATCGCCGCCATGGCGGAGTTCAAGGGAGAAGCGTGGCTGGTGCTCGGTGACATGGGCGAGTTGGGTGACGATGCAGTCGAAATGCATCAGCAAACCGGGCGGCTGGCGCGCGAATCCGGTGCAGCCGGCCTGCTGTGCATCGGCGAACTGGGCAAGGAAATCGGCGCCGGGTTCGGTCCCGGTGCGCGCTGGTTCAAATCTCAGGAAGAACTGGAAGCAGCTTTGCGTGACGAGCTGATCCGCGGCCGCAATGTGCTGATCAAGGCATCGCGCTTTATGGGTCTGGACCGGCTGGTGGCATCGCTGGAGACCGAAGCGGCGGCAGCCGGCAAGGGAGAGGGCTGAAACATGTTGCTATATCTGGCGGACTACCTGACGCAACTGTATTCCGGATTCAATGCATTCACTTATATAACGCTGCGCGCCATCATGGGCGCATTGACGGCGCTGATCATGTCTTTCGTGCTCGGGCCGGTGCTGATTCGCCGGTTGATTACCCGGCAGATCGGCCAGACGGTGCGCACTGATGGCCCCGAGAGCCACCTGCCGAAAACCGGCACACCAACCATGGGCGGCGCATTGATACTGGCAGCTATTGTGATCAGTACGTTGCTGTGGGCTGATCTCAGCAGTGCCTACGTCTGGATCGTGCTCGGTGTAACCACCGGATTCGGTGTGATCGGCTGGATTGATGACTACCGCAAACTGATACTGCGCGACCCGCAGGGTATGCCGGCGCGCTGGAAATTTCTGGCGCAATCCGTGGTCGGCCTGGTGGCGGCGGTGACTTTGTACCGGCTTGCCGACTCGCCGGTGGAAACGTCTCTGCTGATTCCTTATTTCAAGGATCTGGCGATTCCGCTGGGCGCTGGATTCATGTTGCTTACGTATCTGGTCATTGTTGGCACCAGCAACGCCGTCAATCTGACGGATGGTCTGGATGGCCTGGCGGTGATGCCGTCGGTGCTGGTCGGCGGTGCCCTGGGTATTTTTTCCTATGTTGCCGGCAACGTCATTTTTGCCGATTACCTCGGCATTCCCTATGTCGCCGGCGCCGGTGAAATGATGGTGTTTTGCGCTGCTCTGAGCGGCGCCGGGCTGGGGTTTCTATGGTTCAACACCTATCCGGCGCAGGTATTCATGGGAGACATCGGTGCGCTGGCGCTGGGCGCCGCGCTCGGCACGGTTGCGGTGATCGTGCGGCAGGAGCTGGTGCTGGCCATCATGGGCGGCCTGTTTGTTATCGAGACTGTTTCGGTGATCATTCAGGTGGCTTCGTTCAAGCTGACCGGTAAGCGCGTATTCAAAATGGCGCCGCTGCATCATCACTATGAACTGAAGGGCTGGGCCGAGCCTAAAGTCATCGTGCGTTTCTGGATTATCACCGTCATTCTGGTGCTGGTTGGTCTCGCCAGCCTGAAGATTCGTTAGGCGGGGCAGCAGCGCAATGGAAGCCAGTCGTCAAATCCGGACCGCGCGCAAGTTGCTGGTGCTTGGTATGGGCGTGACCGGGTGTTCGGTGGCCGCATGGTGTGCACGCAATGGCATCGCCGCTGTTTTTGCCGACAGTCGTGAACAGCCGCCTGCGGCAGAACAGATTCGTGCTTTGCTGCCCGACGCCGAGTTGCGCTGTGGCGATCTGCCGCACTCGATCCCACACGACGTTTCCGAAATCATTGTGTCACCCGGCCTGCCGCTGGATCTGCCGCTGCTGTCGGCAGCAGCAGCGGAGGGCCTCCCGGTACTGAGTGACATTGATCTGTTTGTCAGTGAATGCACGCAGCCGGTCATTGGTATCACCGGTTCCAACGGCAAGAGCACGGTAACCAGCATGGTCGGGCAGATGCTCAAAGCCAGCGGGTTGCATGCCGCAGTGGGCGGCAACCTGGGTGAGGCTGCGCTGGATTTGCTGACGGCAGACGCGGAAGTCTATGTGCTGGAGTTGTCCAGTTTTCAGCTCGAACGCAGCGGCGATTTGCCGTTGCATGCGGCGGTAGTGCTGAACCTGTCGGCCGATCATCTGGATCACCATGGCGACATGGTCGCCTACGGCCAGGCCAAGGCGCGTATCTATCGAAACTGCCGGGTTGCCATTGTTAATCGTGATGACCCGCCTGCAGCCAGTGGTGCAGAGTCCTGTGCGCTGCAGGTGGGATTCACACTGGGTACACCTGCCCCCAGGGACTGGGGGGTCGTCCGCAGGGATGACGGGCAATGGATTGCCCGGGGTGCTTCTGCCGTTATGCCGACGGCGAGCCTGCAGATTGCAGGCCGGCATAACCTGCAAAACGCGCTGGCCGCGTTTGCTATCGCCGATACGTTGGAACTGCCTCTCGACGGATTGGTCGCGGGTGCGCAGGTGTTTCCGGGCCTTCCTCACCGGATGCAGCGGGTTGCCAGTGATGACGGAATCGTATGGATAGATGATTCCAAAGCGACCAACGAAGCCGCTGCCATGGCCAGCATCGACTCATTAATAAGTGAGTCCGCGGGCCGACTGGTGCTGATAGCAGGCGGAGATGCCAAGGGTGCGGAGCTAAAGGATCTGGCTCTTTCTTTAGAGGACAGGGACGTCCTCGTTATTTTGCTCGGCAAAGACCGCGACCTGTTTGTCGAGCGCCTGCGCGGTGTGTGCCAAACCCTGTTGGCAGAGGATATGCAGCAGGCGGTGGCGCTGGCGGCAGAGCATGCCCGGCCCGGCGATGCCGTGTTGCTGGCACCGGCGTGCAGCAGCCTGGATATGTTTCGCAATTTTGCCGAGCGTGGCGAGCAATTCGCCGCCGCAGTCATGGAGCGGCAGCCATGAGTTCGGGTTCGGGTGTGCGCCTCAGAGATGTGAGCTGGAGTCTGCTGGCGCTGATGCTGGTGTTACTCGGCATTGGCCTGGTCATGCTGACGTCGGCGTCCATTTCCATCGCCGAAAATTCCATGGGCCGGCCTTTTTACTACCTGGTGCAGCAACTGGTTGCGGTTGCCGCCGGACTGGTTTGCGCGCTCGTCGTGATTAATACGCCGACCGACTACTGGGAAAAACTTGGTCCCCTCCTGCTGCTGGCAGCGTTGTTTTTGCTGGCACTGGTGCTGGTACCGGGCGTAGGCCGCGAGGTTAATGGCGCCACGCGCTGGATCAGCGTCGGTGGCATCAATTTGCAGGTATCCGAACCCGCGCGTCTGATGGTGCTTATGTACATGTCGGGCTACGCGGTCCGGCATCGCAACAGCCTGCACACCAGTTTTATCGAGGTGGCCAAACCCATGAGCCTGATGGCGCTGGTATGCGCGCTGCTGCTGGCCGAGCCTGACTTCGGCGCTACCTTTGTCATGCTGACCATTGTTCTGGCTGTGCTGTTCGTGGCTGGTGCGCCATGGCGTTACTTCATCGGCATGTGTGTGCTGGTGGTTTGTGGGCTGGTCGCGCTGGCGCTGGCCTCGCCGTACCGTTTCCAGCGCATCACCGGGTTCACGGATCCGTTTGCCGACCCGTACGGTTCGGGTTTTCAGCTGGTGCAATCGCTGATAGCCATCGGCAGCGGTGAATGGCTGGGTGCCGGTCTGGGCAACAGTGTGCAGAAACTGTTCTTTTTGCCGGAGGCGCATACTGATTTCGTGTTTGCGGTATTCGCCGAAGAGTTCGGCGTACTGGGTACCGTTGTGCTTATCGGTTTATTCGCGCTGCTGGTGTGGCGGGCAGTGCAGATTGCCAACGATGCCGCAGCCCGCGATCGTTATTACCAGGCCTATCTGGCTTTCGGTATTGCCATCTGGCAGGGCGTGCAGGTGTTCATCAACATCGGCGTAAACATGGGCGTGCTGCCGACCAAGGGTCTGACTTTGCCCCTGATCAGTTATGGCCGCAGCAGCCTGATCATCACCATTGCGGCGCTTGCCTTGCTGTTGCGTATAGACATGGAGAACCGGGCCGGCGTTAAACCGCAGCGTGCGCGCACCGGCAAGGCCAACCGGAGGCGCGCAAAATGAGCCTGGCGCCGATACTGATCATGGCAGGCGGCACCGGCGGCCATGTGTTTCCGGCGCTGGCGGTGGCACAGAGTTTGCGTGCCCAGGGGCGCGCGGTGATCTGGCTGGGCAGCCCGCGCGGCATTGAAAACCGCCTCATACCGGCGGCCGGTATTCCCCTGCAGCGAGTGCGCGTCGCGGGCTTGCGCGGCAAGGGTCTGCTTAGCTGGTTGCTGGCGCCATTCCGGTTGCTGGTGGCCATGTGGGATGCGCTGCGCATCGTGCATGCGGTTCGCCCGGGCGTGGTTCTGGGTATGGGTGGTTTCGCTGCCGGCCCCGGCGGACTGGCGGCCTGGCTGCTGCGCCGGCCCCTGGTAATTCATGAGCAGAATGCTGCCGCCGGGCTTACCAATCGTCTTCTGGCTGGGCTTGCCCGGGAAGTGCTGCAGGCCTTCCCGGGCAGTTTTTCCGGCCGTGTCGGCGCGCGCAGTATCGGCAACCCGCTGCGCGCGGACATCCTCAGTATTGCCGCCCCGCGCGAGCGCCTCGCCGGGCGCAGCGGGCCGCTGCGTTTGCTGGTGATCGGCGGCAGCCAGGGCGCGCTGGCGCTGAATCACACGGTGCCGGCTGCGGTTGCCGGACTGCGGGACCGCAACGCTATTGTGATTCGTCATCAGACCGGTGATGCAACTTACGACGCCGCAGTCAGCGCATATGCCGAACATGATGTCGAGGCTGATATTTGCCGGTTCATTGATGACATGGCGGCGGCATATGCATGGGCCGATGTGGTGGTTTGTCGAGCCGGCGCCCTGACAGTCGCGGAGATTGCCGCCACCGGAATCGGCTCGGTGCTGGTGCCGTTCCCTGCTGCAGTGGATGATCACCAGACACTAAACGCGCGCTACCTCGTCGACGCCGGCGCAGCCGTGCTGATTCCCCAGGCTGAGCTCACTGCAGCGCGGCTGGCCGCGCAATTGCAGACTTATGTGGATGACCGTAACCTCGTGCTGCAACAGGCTTGCCGCGCGCGCGAACTGGCGCAGCCGCAAGCCACTGATGAACTGGTTGCCGCCTGCCTGGCGGTGGAGGCTGCGGCATGAAAAACCGCATGCGCAAAATCGCCCGTATCCATCTGGTCGGTATCGGCGGCGTCGGCATGGGCGGCATAGCCGAGGTACTGCTGAATCTGGGTTACCAGGTGCAGGGTTCGGATTTGCGCGAATCGCGGGTGACCCGGCGGCTGGCCGAGCAGGGCGCAACCATTTTCCTGGGCCACGACGCAGCACATATACAAGGCGCTGACGTGGTGGTGGTGTCGAGTGCGATTGATACCGGCAACCCGGAAGCAGACGCCGCGCGCCGGGAGCGCATTCCGGTAGTGCGGCGGGCCGAGATGCTTGCCGAGTTGATGCGTTTTCGCCATGGCATTGCGGTCGCCGGCACGCACGGCAAGACCACGACTACCAGCCTGATTGCCAGCGTGCTGGCGGAAGCCGGTGAAGACCCGACTTTTGTAATCGGCGGCCGGCTGGTCAGCGCTGATTCCAATGCGCGACTCGGCGCCGGCCAGTATCTGGTTGCCGAAGCAGATGAAAGCGACGCTTCATTCACGCACCTGCAGCCCATTCTGGCCGTCGTCACCAATATCGATTTTGATCATATGGAAACCTACGGCGGCGACCCGGAACGGTTGTATGCCAGCTTTGTGGAATTCCTGCATAACCTGCCTTTTTACGGGCTCGCCGTGATGTGTGCTGATGATCCCGGCGTGCAGCAGATATTGCCGCGGCTTAAACGCACCACGCTGACCTACGGGGCGAGCGCCGCGGCCGATATTCGCGCGGTGGAGATCAGTCGCAGTGATACCGTATCGCGCATTGCTGTGGCGCGCCCCGGCGCAAGCGAGCTGCTGCAACTGGAACTGAATATGCCGGGGCACCACAACGTGCTGAATGCGCTGGCCGCCGTGGCCGTTGCTCATGAACTGGAGCTCGATGACACAGCATTGCAGCGCGCACTGGCAAACTTTGAAGGCATTGACCGGCGCCTGCAGATCATCGGCGAGTACCTGATTGCTGCCAGGCGCATCTTGTTTGTTGATGACTACGGCCACCATCCCACCGAGATCGCCGCCACGCTGGATGCCGTGCGGCAGGGCTGGCCGGGCCGGCGCGTGATCGTGGTGTTTCAGCCGCATCGCTACTCTCGTACGCGGGATCTGATGGACGATTTTGCCGATGTGCTGAGCGATGCGGACTGCCTGTTTGTCACCGAAGTTTATGCGGCCGGCGAACAACCAATTGCCGGTGCCGACGGCCGCGCGGTGTGCCGTGCGGTGCGCATCCGCGGTCAGGTCGAGCCGGTGTTTGTGCAGGATCTGGGCAGCCTGGCCGACGACCTGGCCCCGGTGCTGGAAAATAATGACCTGGTGCTGACACTCGGTGCCGGCAGTATCGGTGCGGCGGCACAGGAACTGCCCGGGCGGCTGGGCGGACAGCAAGTGGTGGCGGCACGGTGATGGCGGCAGAGCAAACCAACAAGCTGCCGGATCCGGCTGCGTTGCTGGCACGGCAGCGCTGCAATGAACCGATGTCACGGCACAGTACCTGGCGGGCCGGCGGGCCGGCGGAGTTTTATTTCCGGCCGACCGACCGGGCGGAACTGATTGCCTACATGCAGGCACTGCCGGCGGCAACGCCGATTCACTTTATTGGTTTGGGCAGCAACCTGCTGGTGCGTGACGGCGGTCTGCGCGGTGCCGTTATAGCGGTGCAGGATGCGCTGGGTGGCTGGCAGGATCTGGGCGATGGCCGCATGTATGTGGGTGCCGGTCTGGCATGCACCGTGTTTGCCCGGCAGTGTGTCAGGCTGCGCCTGGGTCCAGCAGAATTTTTTGCCGGCATTCCCGGCACTATCGGTGGTGCGCTGAAGATGAATGCCGGCGCTTTCGGTGGTGAAACCTGGGATCGGGTTGAGGCGGTGGAAGTGATCAACCGACAGGGTGAAATCAGCACGCGTCTGCCCGACGCATATGAGATTCGTTACCGGCACACGGCGCTGCTGTCCGGCCCCGCTGAAGAGTGGTTCAGTGGTGCGCAGTTTCGGTTCGACACCCATTTCGACACCAGCATGGAAAAAATGCGCGGCCTGGTGAATC
>CAYGKB010000047.1:0-11612 GCA_964350425.1 uncultured Chromatiaceae bacterium
AACCGGGCCACGGGCCGCCATGCATCGCCGCCACAACCCGCGGTCGCGGCGCGGCCCGGCCTCAGCCGCCGGCGCGCGCGGGCGGCTCCTTGCCACCGGCCCCCGGCTCGCCTTCCGGCGCCGCTGCCGCCGCCCCGCCCGCGTCGACGCGGGCAACCCGCAGGCGCGGCAGCGCATCGGTCCCGTCGTGGTCGCGCACGAAGGCGAGCATCTTTTCGCGCACGCGGCAGTGCAGGTTCCAGGCGGCGCTCGGATCGTCGGCGGTGCAGTAGAAGCGCACGTCCATGCCGTCCTCGTCCTGGCCGACCACCTGCACCTTGGGCTCGGCATCCTGCGACCAGTCCGGATCGTCCGCGACGATGCTGGCAAAATGCTCCCGCAGGATGTCGACGTCGGTGCGGTGGTCGAGCTTGATGAGCACCGGCATGGTCATCATGGGGTCGGCCATCGTCCAGTTCTCGAACGAGGTGGACACGAAATTCTTCACCGGCACGATGAAGCGCTTCATGTCCCACGTGCGCAGCTGGACGTAGGTGTAGTTGATCTGCTCGACGTAGGCCCAGTGGTCCTCGAAATACACCGCATCACCGATGCGCAGCGGCTTGGCGAAGGCAAGCTGCAGCGAGGCGAGCAGGTTGCCGATCATCGTCTGCGCCGCGATGCCGAACACGGCGGTGGCGACGCCGGCCGAGACCAGCAGGCTCATGCCGAACGAGGAAAACACGTTGAGCGAGGAGATCGCCGCCGCCACGCCGGCGACGACCACCGCCAGCACGCCCACGCGCTTGGCCGCGGACAGGTTGGTGTACCAGTCGCGGTCGTTGCTGTTTTCCGGCTTGTCGATGGTGTTGAGATAGCGGTCGGATGTGTAGTCGATGATGGTGTCGAGCACGCGCGAGGCGGCGATCACCAGCGCCACGACGACGAGGAACCAGAAGATCACCGACAGAACCGCGCCGACGCCGGCGGAAAAGACGAACAGACCCAGCACCATCGTGTGAAGGAACAAGCTGGTGACGAGGAGCACCGCCGGCAATCGCGAGCGGCTGAGACCGTCGCGCACGCTGTCGCGCGGAACCCGCGCGATCAGCAGCGAGAAGGCGCGGTAGACCAGCGCGGCGACGACGGCCGCCAGCGCCAACACGATGGGCAGCGCGATGACTTCCCACCACAGCAGGCCGCCGAAGGCCTCCATCCGCAGCACCATGGGCAGCATCTGCTCCAGCGCGGTCGGCCCATAGCGGTCATAGAGCTGATCGACGTGCTCCACCGTCTGGCGGGAGAACACCCACACCGGCTCGTCTTCGCCCACCTTGACGCGGTTGAGGCGGATGGCGATGGGCCAGGGACCGAGCTCGAGGGTGCCGAGCTTGAGGCTCTTGCGCGGCTCGCCGACCATGGGCTGGCGGCTGGTGCCGCTGGTTTCCATGGCGTCGGGCCGGTCGGGGATGGCCTCGAAATCGATCGGGATCTTGCGCTCGATGATCTCGGCGAGCTCCTTGGCGAGGCGTGGGCCGGCGCTCGCCTGCTCGCCCTCGGGGATCGCATCGAGGTCGAGCATCTGGGCGGCGCGCGCGAAATCGGCTTGGCCGATCGCCAGGAAGAAGGATTCGAGGGCGGCTTGCGGCGTCGAGCGATCCAGCCTGTCCGGCGGCGCGGCCAGGCCAGAATTGAGGGTTTCAAGCTTAAATGCCGTCGCTTGATCCGATCCCTGCGCATTGGCGGAAACGACCATCAGGCAGGCCCAGATGATGCCGGCCAAAGCAACGGGAACGGCGGATTTTATTCTTTTCATTATCTCACTGTGACATGAGGCATCGGCGCGGCGGTCCGTCTCGCCGCACGCGTTATGGTTTAGCTACAAAGGGCGGGATCGCGGGACGTCAAGTTTGCTGCGCGCGCATCAAGCCGCGGCGACGCTCACATTCCGGCGGTGTTCTCGCGGATGATGGCCGGCGCGGGCTCGCCCGGGAGCCAGTCTTCGCCGACCTCCGACGCTCCCTCGTCGGCATCGGACAACGCGTCGCCGGCAATCGCGTCGTACGCGGGGGGCGCCGTCTCGCCGGCGGCGGGCGCCATCCCGTCGAGACGGGCCGCTCCGGTATCGGCGCCGACGGGGGCGGCGATGAGGCCGGTCGGAATGTGGGCTCCGACGGGGCCGAACAGGTGGCCCTGGAAGACGGTGAAGCCGTAGCTCGCCAGCAGGCTGAGGCCGTCTTCGCATTCCACGCCGCTCGCCACGGGAGTGATGCCCAGCCGGTGCGCGATGTCGGCCATGGACCGCATGACCGCCTGGAGGCGCTGGCGATCCTTGAGGGAGCCGTTGCAGGCGAAGCGGACGTCGACCTTGATGCCGGCAAGCGGCAGCTGCGCGATGACTTTGAACGAGGTGGACCCCGATCCGAAATCGTCCAGCATGAAGCGCACACCGCGTTCGGCGAGGGAGCGTATGCTGGCTGCGAGCGTGTCGGTCAGCCGGATCGCGTCGGTTTCCGACAGCTCGATGACAAGCCGGTCGGGCGGCACGGCGTTCTTTGCAAGGATCTGGACGACACGCTCGGCGAATTCGGCGCGCTGGAGCGAGGCGCCGGCGACGTTGACGGCCAGCGCCCTCGGGCAGCGGGGCTGCCGCATCGCCGCGCCGTAGGCGGCGATGGTCCGCTCCAGCACCAGGAAATCGAGCTTGTCGATCAGCTCGAACTTGTCGGCGGACTGGATGAATTCCGCCGGCTTCAAGAGCGCGCCGGAGCGCTTGCGGCGCCACCGCACGTACGCCTCGACCCCGACCGGGATACCGCCTTCGGCGGCGAATTGCGGCTGGTAGACGATCTCGAAATTCTCGCGCGTCAGGGCGTCCTGCAGCTCGAACTCGAGCATCCGCTGGGGATCGACCGTGGCGAGCAGGCCCTCGCTGAACAAGCATATCCGGGCGCCGCCGGCGTGCTTGGCGCGGTAGGAGGCGAGATCGGCGTAGTGCAGCAGCGTCTGGGCATTGTCGGTGTCGGAGGGCATCACGCTCAGGCCGATACTGGCGCTCAGCGTGATCTCCTTGTCGCCGAGGCGAAACGGCTGCTCGATCGCGGCGAGGAGCGCGCGGGCGAACTTGTGCCGATGGGGCATCCCGTCGGGCCGGCAGATGATGGTGAACTCGTCGCCCCCCATGCGGTAGAGCGACATCGAGGGCGCGAGCGCCGTGCGGATCCGCTCGGCCAGTTGCTTCAGCACCTCGTCACCCGCGGCATGGCCGTGGGTGTCGTTGACCGGCTTGAAGCGGTCGAGGTCGATGGCGATCAGCGTCAGCGGGCTGGTTTCGGCGACGTCCTCGGCGGCCTGCTCGATGGCCTTGGCGAAGGCGGCCCGGTTGCCCGCCCCCGTCAGCATGTCGTGCATGGCGAGGTAGCGGATCTTCTCCTCGGCCCGCTTGCGGTCGGTGATGTCGACGAAGATCAGGATCCGCTCGTGCTCCACCACGCTCTGGGCCACCGGATCGTCGGGCGCGGGGAAACTGACCCGCGCCGTCTTGACGAGGAAGGTGCGCGCCTGGGCCGGCAGCTTAAGCTCCACGTCGGCCTGGTCGGCGACGGCTTCCAGATGCTCCAGCAGCATCGGGAAGCCGACGAAGCGCTGACCGCCCGAGACGAAGGTGTCCCGGCAGCGGACCATTGCCTCGCCATCGGCGACGCCCAGCATGGCCAGCAGCGCGCTGTTGACGAAGCGCACCTGGCGGCTCTCGTCGATCTGGCAGATCCCCACCGGAGCGCTGTTGCCCAGCGCCGTGAAGCGCTGCACCTGCGCCTGTAGGCTGGCCTTCAGCGCATAGAACTCGCTCACGTCCACGGCGATGCCGACATTGGCGCCGCTCTTGGTGCGCGACTTGGTCACTCGCATCCACACCCCGTCGGGATAGCGCCTGTCGGTCGGAAGCCCGGTTGCGGCGCGCAGGAAGGCGCATCGGCGCGCGATCTCGAACTCCAGGCGGTCGGACGGCACCCACGGGCTCAGCGTGCGGCGCGCGATATCGGCGTAGGACGTGCCTGGAGCCAGATATTCGGCCGGGATCTGCAGGGCTTGGCGATAGCGCTCGTTGCTGAGGATCAGCCGGTCGTCACGGTCGTAGATGACGAAGGGGGCCCACGTCGCGTCGACCGCTTCCACGATCAGGCGCAGGCGACGGCGAAGGGCGATCGAGGCCAGCAGGGCCCCAACCAGCGCGATCAGCGCGCACAACTCCACCAACCAGACCCCGACGGGCGCCGCCGCGGTGAGTTCGAGCACGAAGGCGGAGCTGACGGCAAGGGTCGCGCCGACCATCAGTGGCAGCAACGCCGCTTCGGCCAGAACCGAAGGCACAAGTGCGTGAAATGTCTTACGCAACCACACGACGCTCACTTCCGTGATAGCCCCTTTGACAAGATAGGCGTACGGCGGAGCAGCGACCATGGCGGGCCGCTCCCGCGGGCAGTCCCCGCGCAAGCTTCTCGCGCCGGCTCTGCCCCCACAGCCTGCAAACGTGCGCTGCGGAAAAAGCCGTTAGGCCGCGTTTCGAATGACACCGTGATTGGAAAGATGGATCTGCGCGAACTGGGCGTAGGTCGACTTGAGGTTCGGCAGCTCGATGACGCCGGTCGCGGTCGTGCTGGCGCTGCCGATCTCGGCCAGCGTGTATTCGAACCCGTCGGGCATATCGATCCGCACGCGGTGGGCGGCGCCGGTGACGGGATTGCGGATCGGCTCGGCCACGGTGGTGAACACGCCGTCCACCTCGATGCGGCCTTGGCGCGCCTCCAGGTCGATGGTGCTCTCGATGCGGCGGAACAGCGTTTCGTGCCGCGTGGGGCACATGGCGTGGAAGATCCACCACATCGTGGCCATTTCGGCCGTGTCGCCGCCGGGCATGATCTCTTCCAGCGCCTTGCGCTGTGCCGGGCTGGCCCGTTCGTCGATGATGATCTGCATCTCGCCGTTGCCCTCGTGCACCGGCCCCGGCCACTTGTAGATCGCCGCCGCACGCAGCCCGTCGAGCGAAACGTCGCCATAGTGTCCGGTCTCGATCTGGAAGGCGCCGGCCGCATGACAGTTGCCGTGGGTTGGCAACGCATTGAATTGACAGGGGCAACCATAGTCACAATTGCAATTGGCGAGTTCGATTGCATGGACTTCCCAAGGCGTCATCGGCCGAAGCTCCAGAATTATTTCTTATGTCAAATGAATCCCGTATGAATGATACTCAAAATTGATACGGGATCGAGATCTTTTTGCTTGGGAATTTTGTCATTGATTCTGTATTGGAAAAAATTCATCCGAACGTAGCTTTGGCGCCGACGCTGCGGGAACGGCCTGCGAAACAGGCTTATCGTGCGGCGTAACGCCGGCGGCTGTTTCCAACTTGCCCCCGCCCGCACTAGAACCCCAGCCAACCACTCGAGCCTGGAGAGATCGAATGAGCGACTGGCCGGTATACGGCACCATTTCCGGCCCCATCGTGATGATCGGGTTCGGATCCATCGGACGCGGCACGCTGCCGTTGATCGAGCGTCATTTCTCGTTCGACCGTTCGCGCCTGGTGGTCATCGACCCCGCCGACACCGACCGGGCCCTGCTCGACGCGCGGGGCATCGCCTTCAAGCAGCTCGCCATCACGCGCGACAACTTCCGCGAGGTGCTGACGCCGCTGCTCACCGAAGGCGGCGGCCAGGGCTTCTGCGTCAACCTGTCGGTCGACACCTCCTCGGTGGACATCATGCGGCTGACGCGCGAGCTCGGCGTCCTCTACATCGACACCGTGGTCGAGCCCTGGCCGGGCTTCTACTTCGACACCAAGGCCGACCCCGCCACGCGCACCAACTATTTCCTGCGCGAGACGGCGCGGCGCGAAAAGCGGCAGCTGTGGCGCCAACCCGGGCATGGTCTCCTGGTTCGTGAAGCAGGCGCTGCTCAACCTGCAGGCCGATCTCGGACGCGGCGACAGCGTGCCGCAGGACCGGCAGGGTTGGGCCCGCCTGATGCAGGGCCTCGGCGTGAAGGGCGTTCACATCGCCGAGCGCGACACCCAGCGCACCATCAAGCCCAAGCCGCTCGACGCGTTCTGGAACACGTGGTCGGTGGAGGGCTTCATCTCGGAGGGCCTGCAGCCGGCCGAACTCGGCTGGGGCAGCCACGAGAAATGGATGCCCGCCAACATGCGCACCCAGGCCGACGGCTCGGGCTGCCAGGCGGCGCGCTTCATGCTGCAGCCGGGCGCGGCGACGCGGGTGCGCACCTGGTGTCCGACGCCGGGCCAGCAATACGGCTTCCTGGTGACGCACAACGAGAGCGTCTCGATCGCCGACTACTACACCGTCGGCGAAGGGCTCGACCCGGAATTTCGCCCCACCTGCCACTACGCCTACCACCCGGCCAACGACGCGGTGCTGTCGCTGCACGAGATGTTCGGCGCCGGCGGCGTGGCGCAGGAGACCTTCCACATCCTCGACGAGCACGAGATCGTCGACGACATCGACGAGCTCGGCGTGCTGCTCTTCGGCCACGGCAAGCACGCATACTGGTACGGCTCGCAGCTCTCCATCGAGGAAACGCGCCAGCTCGCCCCCTACCAGAACGCGACGGGCCTGCAGGTGACCTCGGCCGTGCTCGCCGGAATGGTGTGGGCGCTGGAGAACCCGGAGGCCGGCATCGTGGAAGCCGACGAGATGGACCATGCGCGGTGCCTCGAAGTGCAGCTTCCCTATCTGGGCCCCGTGAAGGGCTACTACACCGACTGGACGCCGCTCGCCGACCGGCCGGGCCTCTTCCCGGAGGACATCGACACCTCCGACCCCTGGCAGTTCCGCAACGTCCTGGTGCGTTAGAGCGTTTTCGAGCTTGCCGGAATCGGCAAGCGGCTCGGAAGAACGCCGCAAAAAAGCTGGAGCGGTTTGGGCGAACACGAACGAGCCCGAACCGCTCCAGCGAGCCCGTCTCCTCCGGCAAGGGGGGCGCCGGGCACGGCACATTGCGTGCATCCCGGCGCGCGCTTTGGCGCGGGGGGACAGGCTTCCCATCTCCTTGAAGCGCCGGGCCGCCCACGGCGGGCGCGCGCCGTCCACCCGCCTCACACGAAGGAAACGCCATGACCGACGCTGCCCGCGCTGGCTCTCGCCTCACCTCCACCGTGACCTCGGGGGGAACATTGCGCATCGCTCTGCAGGGCGCGCAGTTCGCCGCGCCGGGAGCGGGCGAAGTCCTGGTGGAGATGCGTGCCGCGCCGATCAATCCGTCCGACCTCGGCCTCATGCTCGGGCCGGTGGATCCGAATTCGCTGCGGCGTGGGCAGGGCGGGGCCGAGGGCGACCTGCCGCCGGAGAGCCTCGTCGCCCTCAAGGGGCGGCTCGACCGTGACCTGCCCGTGGGCTTCGAGGGCGCGGGCACGGTGATCGCGGCCGGCGAAGGCGCCGAAGCGCTGGTGGGGCGCCTGGTGGCGGTCTATTTCGGCTCCACCTTCGCCACCCACGCGCTGGTGCGGGCGGCCGACGTGATGGTGCTGCCGGAGGGCACCGCGCCGCGCGACGGCGCCTCGGCGCTGATCAACCCGCTGACGGTGCTCGGCATGATCGAGACCATGCGCGCGAACGGCCACCGCGCCATCGTCCACACCGCCGCCGCCTCCAATCTGGGGCGGATGCTGAACCGGCTGTGCCAGCGGGAGAGGATCGCGCTGGTGAACATCGTGCGCACCACGGCGCAGGCGGCGCTGCTGCGCAACGAAGGCGCGCGCCACGTGCTCAACTCCAGCGTGGACGGGTTCGGGGCGGCGCTGGAGGAGGCGGTGGCCGAGACCGGCGCGACGGTGGCGTTCGACGCCATCGGCGGCGGCGACATGGCCAGCACCATCCTCACCGCCATGGAGCGCGCGCAGTCCCGCACCATGACCACCTACACGCGCTACGGCTCGCCGGTGGAAAAGCGCGTCTACATCTACGGCGCGCTCGACACCGGGCCCACCGTGCTCAGCCGCGCGCACGGCTTCGCCTGGAGCGTCGGCGGCTGGCTCCTGCCCAACTTCCTCGCCGCCATCGGCCCGGAGGCGATCAAGCGCCTGCACGGCCGCGTCACGGCGGAGCTGACCACCACCTTCGCCAGCCAGTACAAGACGAGCCTGGCCCTGTCCGACCTCACCGACCCGGACACCCTGCGCGACCTCGCGCGCAAGGGCACCGGCGGCAAGGCGATCATCGAACGCTTCGCCTGAGCCCGGCGGACTCAGGCTCGCGTCAGCCCTCTCCGCTCAGGGATTGCGCAGCTTGCTCTCCGCTTCCAGGCGCTGCTGGCGCAGGTCGCGCAAGTTCGCCATCGCGGCGTCGATCGCGTCGGTGCGGGCCACCAGGCGCTCGCGGATGCGGGCACCGTCCGGCGTCGACACGTCGATGGCCTCGAGGTTGTCGCGGTCGGATGCCACCGCCTCGCGCAGGTCCGCCAGATCGGCCTCCAGCGTTCCGAGCTGCCGGTCGATGCTGGCAATCTCCGCCGCCGCCGCGGCGACCGCCTGGAGCCGTTCGGCCGTCTCCGCGTCGACCGCGCCGTCCACCGCCAGGACTTCCTCGATCACCGCCGTCGAGATGTTGGACACCATGTAGGATTCCCAGATCGGCCGCTTGCCGGTGATCTCGATCTGCGTCGACCCGGCGGGCAGTGCGATGCGCACGCGGCTGAGCGTGGGGCTGACGGTCGACACCTCCACCGGCACCGCCGCTTCCGCCGCCATCGCCTCGCCGTTCTCCTGCGGCAGGTCGACCACCAGGGTGATGGCCTCCTTGGCCTCCACGGTGAGCGAGATATCGCGCCGCGCCTGGCGCAGGATGCGCAGCGCCCCGTCGGAGAAGTGGGCCGAGGACAGGCTCCAGCGCTGGTCGCCCTTGACCTGGAGGTTGACGTCCGTCGACAGCGCGAAGGGCAGGATCGTCACCTCGCCGCCATCGGCCCCGGCAAAGCGGGCGTCGCCCACGAAGCCCTCCCGATCGTACACCGCGATCAGGCCGCCCGGCACGGTGGCCGCCGCGTCGAAGGCCAGCTCCAGCGCATCCATCGGCGTTTCGCCGAGCGCGAGGTTGAGGAAGGCGACGCGCTCGGCCTCGCCCGCATTGGCGAGGAAGGGCACCGTCAAGGTGCGCCCGGCGGCAAGGTCGATGGCGCCGTCGACCGGGAAGATGGTCGCCGCGCTGCCCGCCAGCGCCTCGCCGCCGGTGACGAGCTTGGCCGCCTCGCGCGGCATCGGCGCCTGCGCGGCAAACGACTGGACATCCTGCATCCGGCTGCCGAAGGCCGCTCCCATGGCCGGGGCAGGCATGTCCTGCTCGATCAGCGGCACCTCGACGGTCCGCCCCACCTGGAAGGGCGCGGTCGGGCGAGAGGTCCTGAGCGGCGAATAGACGTCCTGGTAGTAGGCGACGGGCGTGCCGACGGCGAGGCGCAGCTCGATGTCGTTCCAGTCGAGCCCGGTGGTGTTTTCGAGCGTCGCCCAGCCCTGCAGGTCGACCGTGCCGTCAGCTCCCACCACCGCGCGATAGGACGGACGCCAAACCGTAGTCGGCACCACGAAGGAGAAGCCCGCCTCGGCGGGCGCGTCGAAGGTGACGGTGAGCTCGCGGCGGCCGTCATCGACGTTTTCGCGCAGTGCCGGGACGAGGCTCGCCATGCGCTCGTCGGTTGCCGGTCCATCGATGGCGAGGGCACTCTGGGTCATGAACGTCGCGTAGGCGACGCGGCCGTCCTCGGTGGCGACGGCGAGACGGATCGCCGGCCGCTCGCCCTCGTTCTGGGAGCCCGCGATGGTGAGGTTCGTATAGGCGAGGAGGCGGCCATGGATTTGGTGGTTGAGGACGGAAGCCGCGTGGGCTGTATTTATTTTCTGATGAGCGAAGAGAACGTCAGGAAGAAGGTGGCCTTGCCGTGGGTCAGCCTGTGCAGCGATTCGGCTTCGCTCGCGCCGCAAGGCGTGTTTCTGAAGTCGAACCCGCATCCGCGGGCCTACGGTTCGTTCGCGCGGCTGCTGGGAAAATATGTTCGTGACGAAAAGGTAATACCGCTGGCGCAGGCGGTTCACAAGATGACGGGCCTGCCGGCGCGCAACCTGGGGATTCGTCGCCGTGGGCTGCTGCAACCAGGCTACTTTGCCGACGTTGTCGTTTTTGATCCGGCGGCGGTCAGCGATCGGGCCACCTTCGATGCCCCGCATCAATTCGCGACCGGGATCCGTGACGTCCTGGTCAACGGGCGTTTCCTTCTCCGCGACGGTGAGCCGACTGGTGAGACACCGGGCCAGGTTGTGCGCGGGCCCGGGTATTGGAGAAAACCGGAACGACGTTCGACGGTAAAAGTTGGTGCGGCAGCCCACAACACGCACCGTGAGACGTTTGTGTTCGACGGACACAATGACCTCCCCTGGGCACTTCGCAGCAATGCGTCATCGTCGTTCGAGCGGATGGATATCAGCCAACCACAGCCGACCCTGCACACGGATATTGCCAGGCTCCGAAAGGGCAACGTGGGAGCTCAATTCTGGTCCGTCTATGTCCCCGCGGAGACCGGCAAGCAAGGTGAGGCGTTGCTGCAGACGCTGGAGCAGATCGACCTGGTGCACGCCATGGTGGAGCGGTATCCGCAGGTGTTCGAGTTCGCCAGGACGGCTGCGGATGTGCGGCGCATCCAACGGGCCGGCAAGATTGCGTCCCTGATCGGTGTCGAAGGCGGGCATTCGATCGAGAACTCGCTGGAAAACCTGCGCCGCCTGCATCGGCTCGGCGCGGGATACATGACGTTGACACATTCCGATACGCTGGATTGGGCGGACTCTGCCACCGATGGGGCCCGGCACGGCGGGTTGTCGACGTTTGGAGAAGAGGTGGTCAGGGAGATGAATCGACTGGGAATGCTGGTCGACCTGTCGCACGTCTCGCCTGCGACCATGAAAGATGCGCTGCGTGTCTCGCAGGCCCCGATCATCTTTTCGCATTCGTCGGCCCGGGCGGTCGCTGATCATGCACGGAATGTCCCCGATGACGTGCTACGGTTGACGGCCGACAACGGGGGCGTCGTCATGGTGAACTTCTTTTCCGGCTTTGTCGTCCCCGAATCGGCTCGCCGCATGTCCCGCATGTTTGATGCCTTCCGCGAAATTCGCGAAGAGCACCCGGTGGACAAGGATGCGCGCGCCAAAGCCAGTGCCGCCTGGCGGGCCAAGAACCCGATTCTACCCGGGACGATTCACGATCTGGTCGACCACATCGATCACATTGTCCGCGTTGCCGGCATTCGCCATGTCGGGCTGGGGTCGGATTATGACGGTGTCAGCGTTGTTCCCCGGCAGTTGGAGGACGTTGCCGCTTACCCCCGAATTACGCAGGAACTCCTCAATCGGGGTTACACGGCAACAGAAGTCGACCTGATCTGCAGCGGGAATATCCTCCGCGTCATGGAACGAGCGGAGCAGGTGGCGAACCGGCTTGCCGAATCACCCTGACCGGTTGCTACCACGTTGTCGTTTGCCCCACTCTGAATGGTCGCGCGTCGTGTGCCGTTTACGCGGTCCGTAGTGGTCAGTGGATCGCGCCGGCCTTCACTGAATTCTCCCGGTCGCC
>CAYGKB010000048.1:0-11487 GCA_964350425.1 uncultured Chromatiaceae bacterium
CGTCGCGAATCAGGTTGCAGGCGGCCATTTCAGTGCGCCTGCAGCACCCTGAAAATGACAAATTTTTCGATCCGCAGGGCAACCGCACCCAGATTGGCAATGTATCTTTCGATTCCAATGTACTGGGGGTCATAAGCAGTACTGACAATCTTGCGGCCAGCGATTTTCTTATCAATACTGGTTCCCGCCGCTGTCTGGTTGTTTGCGTCGGCACTGTTGGTTCTTGTCAGGGTCCGACGCAAAATTCTTGCATAGACAACACTATTGATGCTCATGCGAAGGATGCTTGCAGCGACAAAAAGTTATTAAATATCATGTGTTTGTTGCATTATGGTAACTTGCGTTGCAGAGCAAATTTGGTAAGATTTCTGGAAAATATAAAGCTTAATCTCAGGCATGCCCGTTTAGGCGCGGCTTGGGTATCGCGGCGCTCACTAACTCAATCGAGGGGGGTTCTCTCAATGAATACTCGGCATATTCAGTCTTTTATTTATGGTGCGTTATTGGCGGCTGTTTCACTGGCGGCATCATCAGCCTACGCCGCAGGTGTAATGCTGCAGCCGGCTGGCGCTTCTACTGACATGGGTTACTTCAATAACTATGACCCAGTGTATGCCATTGATCAGTCGGGCCTGGCCGCCGGGTATACGTCCGGTGTTACTGATTTGGATGCTTTTGCAGCCACAACCGGAACAGTTTCCGGTGGTTCAAGTTTTAATACCTGGTTTTCGCAGTCCAGTACGACAGGAAATTTTGATTTCGATTTGGGCGGCGTATTCACGATCGAGTCGTTCGTGCTATGGGTGGATCCACAGGGCGTTGGGCAATCAGTCAATGGTTTCAACCTGCTGGCTGATGATAATGCAGCTTTTTCTTCGCCAACGCTTCTCGGCAGCTTCTCTGCATCTGATGGGACAGGGATCGCAAATAACGCAACAAATTTCGGTCAGGTATTCGATTTTGCGGCGATCTCGGCATCTCACATCCGGATGGAAATACTTTCTAATCATGGCTCCGGTGTGACGACAGGGTTCGTCGAGGCGGCGTTTGGGGCTACCGTGGTTCCGGTTCCTGCAGCGTTATGGCTGTTTGGTTCAGCTCTAGCGGGTTTGGGATTTATCAGGCGAAAAAAAGCGTAAGCAACCAACTATTCAATTGAATTTGCAAAAATGGCCTGTTTTTAGCGGGCCATTTTTTTGTTGAGCGAACTACGTATGAGAGATTGGGCCACTATGCCCGCGGAAGAACAGCGACTTGGCCACGACTGATGTCTCATACTAAATTGGGCCAATTTGCATTCATGCGCCAGCGAAACCCGCATCTTGCAGGTTTTATGCCGCAAGGCCACAAACGCCATGCATTTGGCTAGTATTTATATTGGACTGGTCTTCCGGCTTTTTGAGTTGTTGTGATCAGTTGTTAGTGCGTCCGTGGCTCAAGGGAGAAAAAAATGCGCCATTGGGGATTGTCCAGATATCTGGGGAGAATGATTGCAGGGATAGCCGTTGGGTTGCTGTTACAGACAGCGGCGGTGTTTGCCGCGACTGACCAACAGTCAGGCGCCGATGGTGCGTTTGGCATTGACGGTGCGGCCGGCGACCCTGGCGTTTCTGGCACAGACGGTGCAAACGGCGGCACCGCCAGTGCATTTTTGAACACGACTAATTCCGATTCCATCAACATTGCAGATGCGGATGGCGGACGAGGTGGCAATGGCGGCCGCGGGGGAACAGGCACTCCTACCGGTGCAAACGGGGGCGATGGCGGCAACGGCGGCGCCGGTGGTGATGCCGATGCAGATGTCTATACCGAAGTTGCCGCCGGCAGCGCATATAGTAGCGCTGCTGCCGAAGGCGGTTACGGCGGTGATGGGGGAGTCGGCGGCAGTGCCAGCGGTGGCACAACTGGCATTGGTGGCATTGGTGGCGGCGGTGGTGATGCTGATGCTGTCAGTGCGACGGTATCGAATAGCACCGGCGGAGAGGGTGTCGTTGCTTATGCTCAAGGTCGCGGCGGCATAGGCGGTCGCTCAGAGTCTGGCACGGGTGGTTCCGGCGGCGACGGTTCTGCAATCGCCTCTGCGGATGCAATCGGCAATTCCAGCACTGACGTCAGAGCGCTTGCCTACGGCGGCAGAGGCGGATTCTCAAGAAACGGCAATGGTGGTGCGGCAGGTAATGCCGTCGCTGATGCTAGTGGTTCAAACAACGGCACTCAAGCAATAAGTATTGAAGCAGTTGCCGATGGCGGCAACGGTGGCGCAGCAACAGGCGCAGGGTTTCGTGGCGGTGATGGTGGCACAGGTTCGGCCAGCGCCTCGGGCAGTTCCGCTCTTTCGTACCAGTTCGATGTATTTGCATCGGTGACCGGCGGTAATGGAGGCGGTGGCATCTCTGGCGCCGATGCGGGCGATGGCGCAGCCGCCACTTTGAATAATGCTGTCTCGGCGACGGGATCCAGCTATAGACTTGTTCAGCAGGCAAGCGGCGGTGATGGCGGCAGCGCCGATGGTGGTGGTATCGCTGGTGTTGCTGGGCTCGCTTCCTCTGTATTGAACGTCAATACGACTGACAGTTTCGTCGAAATCCTGCTAGGCGCATTCGGGGGTAATGGCGGCAGCAGCTCTTCCGGAATTGAGGATGCTCAAGACGGTGCAGAGGGTTTCGCTTCCGGAACCGTGGTTGCGGTCGATAGAGCCGACCTGGATGCCACAGTCCAAGGTGGCAGAGGCGGTTTCAGTGCAGGCGGCGATGGCGGCGACGGTGGCGCGGCGCAGACAGGGGTTCTTAATGCCAGTGCCGCCAACGTATATGCAGAGCTTCGCGCGCTTGGCGGTGATGCGGGCGATGCTTCGGGCGCGGGCGACGGTGGTGACGGCGCCTCGGTGTTACTCGACAACGCTATAACTGGCAGCGCCACTGAAACGCTGAGCCTGTCGCAGCAAGCCGATGCAGGGTCAGGCGGCGATTCACAGACAGGCGCGGCTGGGCGCGGTGGTGATGCTTCGAGCCTGCTTGCTGTTAGCGGCAATTACAGCCGGTCGCTGCGCTTGAACACAGAGGCGTTTGCCGGAGTCGCTGGCGAGCGAACCGGTGCCGCGACAGCATCAGTCGCCGCCACGGCTAACGCGGTCAGCGATGCTGAAAATTCCGGCGGCGACGCATTCGCAAACTCCGTCGCGAGAGGTGGAGGCGGCAGTTCCGGTCGCGCCGGTTTAAGTGGTGAGGCAGGGGGCACTGCAACAGCAGACTCGCGTGCTGCTGCCACTGGCGGCTTGGGCGAGGTCAGAGCTATCGCGACAGCGTACGGAGGCGGCGGAGGCGCAGGGCCGATTGCCGGCGGCATGGGTGGCGATGCCACTGCCGGTTCGATCGCTTTAGGTTCCGGCGCTGATTCAGCGGAAGCCAATGCATATGCTACCGGCGGAGGCGGCGGAGGTTCCTTTAGTGACATAGGTGGTGTCGGCGGTGATGGTGTCGCATACGCCCGAGCCGAAAACAGTGGCAGCGCAGACGTGATTGCCTTCGCGGAGGCACGCGGTGGCGACGACAGTTCGACCGCTGCCGTTCCCAAGGTTGGCGGTAATGCGTCGGCCTCAGCCGAGGGCTTTTCGACGGGTAACGGCCACGTAGACGTCACAGCTATTCAGATCGGTGGTTCAGCGGGGCGTGGTCTTTATGGTGCTGAAAATCCTGTTGCGGGCACATCCACAACAATCAATGATGCGGTTGTGGGCGCTACGACCGGGCTGTTGGAATTGACGCAATCCGCTATTGGCGGCATTGGCTCAGAATCCGGCAACACCCAAGCAGGTGCCGGTGGTTCGGCTACCTCAAGCCTCAGTTTTATTGACGGTGGCGCCTCGGAAGTTCGCACAGTTGTAAATGCGACTGGTGGCGTCGGCGGCCGCACCAGCAACGGTATCGGCGCAGTTGCGGGCGTGGGCGGTGCCGCAGTCGCGACCGGCAATCTGCAGGCGGCTGGCATCGTAGTTGCTCGGTCCAATGCCAACGGTGGTGATGGCGGTGCGTTTAGTGGTGGCGGGAGTAACCCTGGTAGTGGCGCGAGCGGCGGCGATGCCAATGCCAGTGTTCTGGCAGTCAGTACAGGTTCAACCGCGCATGCATATGCGGATGCTGTCGGTGGCACCGGCACGGGTGCAGGGTTATATGGTGCTGCAACAGCATCGGCTGAGGCCCGCGCTGAGAATAGTAATCAGGCTTATGCCAACGCCAAGGCCAGAGGCAATAGTGTTGCCGCTTCTGCTAGCGCCGCAACCGAAGGCGGGGTTGTTCGCAATATTTCCGCATCTGCCATGGCGCCGGGGCAGCAGGGCTCGGACAGCAACACGCCCACTGCAAATGCAACGGCCCAAGTCGTTGTGGACGGTTACGTAACCCAAAATGTTCAGGGCAGCCAGGCACTAGCCAGTGCACTGCCACCTATCGGCTTGCTGGATTTTGTGGCAAATCAGAACCCCGGGTTTGCTGCGACGAGGGCACAGATTGGCGAGTCACTATTGCATGGGTATCTTGGTTCATCGCGACCTTATGCTGGGTTGGCCGCCAGCGAGATTTTCCACACTGAAATAAGCCTTAGTATTGAGCGAACGACTATGGCCAGTGAGTCATTGCTGCTTAGCCTGTTCGATCCTCGGCTTCTTGGCAGTGGTTTCGAGACCATGCGATTCACTGTCTACCAGGAAGATATAGAGGTTCTTGACATGCTTTTTGGTGATCCTGGCGCTGCGTTCGCATTCTTTGATGACAATACTTTGGATCTCGGTCTGTTGCACACTGGTCTTGACGATACGCTCGACCTGCGCATAGAGATGGAATCCGAAATTCTCGGCCTGAATGATGGTTTTTTCAGCAACTTTATTGTCAGCACGACTGTTGTGCCCCTGCCGCCCGCGCTTTGGATGTTGATTTCAGCTCTGGCAGTTCTGGGCCTGTTCCGCCGCAGGCACGTGGAATAGATAGCGCGTCGAGATTGCCGGCTCGTTCCACGAGCCGCCCTGCGGGCTCCTCGGCTGCGCCTCGTCGGCGCTCTCCCCATCTTCCGTATCGCTGCGCGATCCGCCAGCTGGATCCGAGTCGAACTCGAGGCAGTTCGATCGGTACTCCAGACCCACCAAACAAAAACAGCCCCGCAAGCGGGGCTATTTGTGTTTGGCGCGCCCGGAGAGATTCGAACTCCCGACCTTCTGGTTCGTAGCCAGACACTCTATCCAACTGAGCTACGGGCGCGCTTTGTAAATCAATAACTTGTTCTCGAAGCGCCGGTGAGGGGCCCAGTGGCGGGCGGTCCGGCGGCAGAGGCGGAGCGATGCTACCACAGCTATTGGCGACTCGCCCAGCCAATTGAAAGGTATTATACGGGATTACTCATACCTCAGCGGGGGATCAGCATGATTGCAATCAGACACGAAGCCGGCGGAATGCTCGCACTGGCGGCCACAATCAGTGTGGCACTGACCGGCACGGCTGCTGCCGCCGAGGGGCCGGTATTCAAACGCGCTGATCCGCGCGAACTGCCTTCCTACATGGTGCCGAATATACCGGTTGCCGCAGAAGCATACTGGGCACCCGATTCGCGTCACCTGATTGCACAGACCAAAGATCCGGATGCTGTGAAGTCCAGTCATGGCGGGCAGGGCAACCTGACCTATATTTTCACGGACGATGGCTCGGATTACTGGCGCGTCAACGATCGCGGGCAGGATGGCTGTTCGTACTTTTTTCCTGACCAAAAACGGGTGGTCTGGACTTCGACCCGCGACAATCTCGACATGGACATTGGGAACTGGTCCGACCCGAACAACTATCCGCAGGGCGCTGAGTTGTATGCCTCGGATCTGGACGGCGGTAACAGGCAGCGGCTTACTAACAACGAATGGTATGAAGCCGAAGTCTCAGTGTCACCGAATGGTGAGTGGATCACCTTCGGACGCCAGATCGACGGCAATATGGATATCTGGGTAATGCGCTCGGACGGTACAGAGGAGTTTCGGGTCACCAATACCGGGGACTGGCATGAGGGCGCGCCGTTTTTCATGAACGACAACGAGCACATTATTTTCCGCGCGTGGCGCCATGAAGATTTCGGTGTAAAAGAGCCTACACCGATGACTATTTTTACCATCAGGAAAGACGGTACTAACTGGCGCCGCCATACCTTTGACGATGGTATGAACTGGCATCCGCACCCAACTCCGGACGGCCGTCACTACGTCTATGTCAAAGCCATGGATCACACCTGGGAAATCTGGCTCGGCGATCTGGCGACCGGCGAGCAGCAGCGGCTTACCTACAGCGACAAGCTGAACATACTTGCTGCGGTATCGCCGGATGGCACCAAGATGAACTGGGGCAGAGCAACCGGCAAGGGGTTTGCCGGAATTCGCACCCATATCATGGACGTGTCGTCGCTTAACCTCGGGCCCGAGAACAGGGTGCCCTTTGACCCCACCTGGGGTGAGCCCATGACGGCAGACTGACCGCCGGCTATTCCGTTGTCAGCAGTTCGTCCGCCTCTGCGCAATGTTCGCAGATGGTGTGGTTGGTTTTCAGCGGCATTTCGTGGGTCCAGTCGGCAATCAGCTCCCAGGTGCCGTTGTCTGCAAAATTTTTGACTTTGCGGCACTGCGCACACTGGTGGATAAAGCCGCTTTCGTCGCGGTAAGCACGGTCCGGCAGGTCGTCTATGTTTTCGACCGGCGCCGAGTCGGTTTTTGGCCGGCTCAGTTCGTGTTCCAGTTCGGCAATATTGGCAGTCAGTTTTTCGGTATCTTCACCGGCGCGCATTGCGGCGTGAAAACGCCGATACATTTCCAGCAGCGGCAAAAATTCCGGGGCCGGGTTGCGCTCTGCTGCCTCGCGCGAGCGAATCGCGGCCAGTTCCAGTTCTTTCTGTTCCGTGACGTCCAGTAGCATGGCATCCCAGACGGTTTCGCCGGAGGGTAGCTTGTGCGGGGTGGCGCGGCATTCAATCCAGCCGACCCGGCCGATTTTGTTGCGGCAGGGGAAGCGCAGCAGAATGGGCCTGACTTCAATCGCATGCTCCCTGAACTGCCGGTTGACCTCGCGACGGTCATGCTTTTCCAGATTGGCGAAAATATCCTGCACGCAGTCCCATTCCTGGCCGAGGAAGTTTTTCAGTCCCTCGCTCTCAAAACTCAGTTGTACGTTGTGGTCGGCATTGCCGATGGCACGGAAAAACACTCCCGGCAGGTTGCCGATTAACCCGTCCAGCAGCGAATGAATCGGCTTGGCGCAGAGGTGGCGGCCGGTATCAGTGTCGTTGTGGCCTGAATGATCGTGCGCGCAATCCTGACTATTTGCGCTCTGCCCGGCAGCAGCAAGGGATGCGGCTGCCTCGGGCTGGTCCGCTGTCGCATCCGTCGTGCCGCCATTCACATATTCATCCAGGCGCTCATTCAGCTTCATAAAATCGATCGGCTTGGTGAGATAGTCATCGGCGCCGCGGGCAGTAGCCGCATCAGCGTCATAGGTATTGTCTTCTGCCGTCATCATGACTACCGGCAACTCGCTCTGCGGACGCAGAGAACGAATCTGATCGAGCACCTCCCAGCCATTGAGCTGTGGCATTACGATATCCAGCAACACCAGGCTGTAGCCACGTTCGGCCAGAAAGCCGAGCGCTTCGATTCCGTCTTTCGCTTCGTTTACTTCATAGCCGCGGGTTTGCAGCTTGATGCGAATCATGCGGCGCTGGAAGGCGTCGTCGTCAACAATCAGTATCGGCTTGGCATCACTCGTCATGATCTTGGTTCCGTCAGGTTTCCGTCTCGGCAGCGCTGTTATCCTTGACTCGCGCTACTTCCTCGCTGATCTGCTGACCCAGCAGTGTGATCAGCATGGCTTTTTGCTCCAGTAATTCGGTCAGTATCAGAAAATCGCGGGCATCGGCGGCCTGCTCGATTTCCACGCAAACCGCGGCCAGACGTTCGGCGCCGATTGTGCGTGCAGCCGACTTAAGCTTGTGGGCGTTGCATTTCAGCGTATCGGCATCTTCAGCGCTCAGCGCCGCGCGATTGTCGGCCAGATTGCGTTCGGCTTCAGACGCAAAGCGCCGGAGCAGTTCGCATTGCACGCCGCGGTCGTCGCCGATGTTGGCCGCAAATACGCTCATGTCCAGTAAGCCCTTTGGCGTGCGCGTCGCCAGCCGAGTCGGCGCACCGGTGGTTTTTTTCTTGCCGGTGGCATTTACAAATACCGGTGGCTGGCTATCGTTTTCGCGGATGTCACGCACAGCCTGCGCCGTGATATGCATGGTCAGGGCCTTGTCCAGCCGGCTGCGTTCGATGGGTTTTGTAAGGCATTCATCCATACCGGCCTCGCGGCAGCTTTCTGCTTCTTCGCTGAGCACATTGGCCGTCAGCGCAATAATCGGAGTGCGTTGGCCGGCATTTTCTTCCGCGCGGATGGCTTTAGCCAGCTCGAAGCCGTCCATATTGGGCATGTGGCAGTCGGTCAGAACCAGGTCATAGTCGTTCTCATGCCAGAGTCTCAGCGCTGCTTCGCCGTCATCGGCCAGATCACAACTGAAGCCAATGGCTTTGAGCTGCAGTCTGATCACATCCTGATTGATGCGGTTGTCTTCGGCCACCAGCACATGCGCGCGCACCCGGTCTTCGTTCCAGCGCTTGGCTTTATCGCGGGCGCTGCGACTTTTCATCCGTGGCAGGCTGGTACTGCTGTCATCGGTTGCTTTGATCAGGGGTAACAGCAGCGTAAAGGTGGAGCCTTCGCCCATTTTGCTGGTTACAGATATTTCACCGCCCATCAGTCCGGCCAGTCGGGAGCTAATGCTGAGGCCCAGGCCGGTGCCGCCAAACCGACGGGTGGTAGAGCTTTCGGCCTGGGTGAACGGCCGGAACAGGGTTTTCATGGCTTCCGGCGGGATGCCGATGCCGTTGTCGCTGACACGCAGGCGCAGCGACGGCCCGCCGGACAAATCCGGCCCCTGATCGACATCCAGCGATACGACGCCGGATTTTTTCTTCGAACTGGTGAACTTAATGGCGTTGCCGACCAGGTTCAGCAGAATTTGCTGCAGACGCACGCCATCAATCATGATATTGCGCGGCAGCGAGGGATCCAGCGAGGTTTTCAGTCCCAGTTTTTTCTGATGTGCGGTTGCTGCCAGTGACAGCGTTACCGATTCCGTTACCTCGCGCAGCGATACTGAGGTTTCGTCCAGCCGCAGCTCGCCGGCTTCAATTTTGGAAAAATCCAGGATATCGTTGATCAGCGCCAGCAGCAGATTGGCCGAGGTGTCGGCACTGCCGAGCAGGCGCTTTTGTTCCCTGTCCAGCGGATAATCGGCCAGTAACTCAAGCATGCCGAGGATGCCATTGAGCGGTGTGCGTATCTCATGGCTGACCGTGGCGAGAAAGGCGGATTTGGCCACGTTGGCCTGTTCGGCCACGTCCTTGGCCGCACGCAGTTCCTCGGTGCGCTGCGCGACGCGCTCCTCGAGTTCATCGTTGGCTTGCTGCACCCGGTTCTTGGCCAGTCGCAGATCCTCTTCCATGGTGACGCGCTCGGTCACGTCGTGCAGCGTGGTCACATAGCTGATGATCTCGCCCTGTTCATTGGTGATGGGCGAGATGGCGGCTTCGTCGGTGACGCGGCGGCCATCCTGAAACACGGCCTGCAGTTCGCCGCGCCATATCTTACCGGCCAGAACAGTGCGATTAAGCTCTTCGTAGACAGACAGAGGGCTGGCTGCGTGCGACAGTTTATTGGTCTCGACGCCGATCATGTCTGAAAGAGATTTGTCGCAGCGCTTTTCATAGGCCGGGTTGGCGTAGAGGATGCGCCCCTCGCGGTCTGCAATGATGATGCAGTCTTCGATACTCGCGACTGCAGTTGCCAGTTGCTGAATTTCAGCTATTTGCGCTTTCTTTTCGGTCACATCGCGCATCGTGATTACAAAATGCGGCTTTTTGCCGGCATCGTTTTCCAGCTTGTAGGTGGTGACATCAACATCGCGAACCTCGCCGTCGGGTCGCTGTATGCTGAGCTCACCGGCCCACTCGTCTTCGTTGTCCGACTCACGGGGGCGCATGGTGAATTGCCCGAACATCTGGTTCCACCAGGTTTTGTCAGCTTTCAGTTCGGCAGCACTGCGGCCGGTGAGGCGCTCATAGCCCGGATTTACATAGACGATGCTGCCGTTCACGCGAATAATGGCGATGGCATCATCAGCCGTTTCCACCGCGCGTTCGAAATTGCGCAGGCTGCCCTCGCGCTTTTCACGTTCTTCCGCGAGAGCGGTAAACATTTCTTCGATGGCGACGATTTCATTTTTGCCACTGGTGTCGACGTCCGCCAGGCCGTCAAGGCTCATGGCGCGAATCTGCGCCCGCAGGCGTCGCAGCGGCTCACCCAGGATGCGGCGCACAACGCCCGCCATCAGCAGCACGTAGACCGCCGTGATGGCAGTGATCCACCAGAACATGGTTACGCCCGGGTTGTTCGGCAATGTGTTGATAAACCGGGGGCTGGCAGCACCCAGCAACAGCACCGGATTGCCGAAGGCATCGTCGTAGCGCATATAGGCGTGTTCGGTCGCCTGCTCAATTTCGAACAGGGTGTCAGCGTCAGCGCCGCCGGGGCTCAGCAGCGGTTCCAGATGTGACGCCAGGGTTGCGGTGCCACCGGAGTAAAGCACTTCCAGCGACAGGTCGTTCGGTGCAATCTCCGCATAAAAAAAGCGATCAAGCCTGCGAGCCGCAACCAAATGCGCTTCGGTGGCACCGCTGCGATTATTTATTACCTGGGTAGCGAATGCGAGCTGCAGCCCATCGCCGGTGGGCAGGAAAAAATGCTGCCCCAGTGCATTATCGGTCTGGGTCAGGTAAGGGTTAAGCTGACCGTCGTCAGAGCGAATTAAATCTGCGGTCCAGGCTGCGCCATTGCGCGCCGTTGACCAGATAATGTTGCCGTTTAGATCGACCAGCGACAGCACATCCGACTCATGCAGCCATTGCCGCGGAAATTGCTGCGGCGGGTTGCTGAAAGCCGCCAGTCCGGTTTCGCCCGTCTGGCCGTTTTCGCTCATCCAGTACCTGCTATCGCCATGCAGGCGCAGGTTGTGATCATTGATGGCCGAGTCCACGCGCTGCCGCAGCGTGTCCCGCGTGTACGCATCAAAGGCCTGGAAATTGGCGGTTACCCCGAAATGCAGCTGCGCGAATATCACCGCCCACACCGGCAGCAGGGCAAAGGCCAGCAATAACATCAGTTTGCGCGTCAGGGTCATCTGCTGCACCTTATTAGGGTGGCAGTCAGGGTGTTGTGACGCTTTTCACATAATTTGCCGCGGTGCGCAGCAAATGCGGGGATTTGCGAACTGGCTAGAAACGGTCCTTGCGGGCGCGGACCTCGGCAAATACCTCTGTATCGCTGGCATCGCGCAGCCCGACGGTGGCACGGATATTTTCGCTGTCCGGCCGCA
>CAYGKB010000049.1:0-11464 GCA_964350425.1 uncultured Chromatiaceae bacterium
GGATCAAGCTGCGGGCCGGCAGTGTGGTGAGTGCGCTGCATCACCCGGCACGGATTGCCGAGGAATGGGCCGTGGTGGACAATTTGTCGCATGGTCGGGTCGGCATTGCGTTTGCCGCCGGCTGGCAGCCGCGCGATTTCGTGTTGCGGCCGGAAAATTTTGGCAACCGCGATGTGGTGTTCGAAAACATCGACATCATTCAGCGCCTCTGGCGCGGCGAGGAAGTGGAGTTTGCCGGGCCGAACGAGCAGACATTGCCGGTACGTACACTGCCGAGTCCGGTGCAGAAAACACTGCCGTTCTGGCTGACCGCCGCAGGTGCGCCGGATACTTTCCGCAATGCCGGCCGGCTCGGTGCCGGTGTGCTGACCCATTTGCTGGGCCAGTCCATGGAAGAGCTGGCCGAGAAACTGGAGATTTATCGCACGGCCTGGCGCGAAGCCGGCCACGCCGGCAACGGCCATGTCACCCTGATGCTGCACACCTTTATCGGCGATGACGTGGAGTCAGTGCGCGATACCGTGCGCCGCCCGATGATGAATTACCTGGGTTCGTCACTGGGGCTGGTTAAAGGATTCGCACAGAGCTGGACGGCGTTCAAAAAACGCGCTGACGGTTCCACCAATGTTGATGTGGATTTGAATTCACTGACTGACGAGGAAATGGAAGGCCTGCTCGAGTATTCCTTTGAGCGGTATTTCGAAACCTCCGGGCTGTTTGGCGACACCGAGCGCGCACTGGAGATTGTTGACGGTCTCAAGGGGCTGGGCGTGGATGAAATCGCCTGTCTGATTGATTTCGGTGTTGACGAAGATCTTACGCTGGCGCATCTGGCCAAACTGAACCATGTGCGCGAGCTGTCCCAGCCGGCTGCCGCTGCTGCTGAAGCACCGCAGGAAGACGGCTCCATCGCGGCACAGATAGCCCGTTATGGCGTGACCCATTTACAGTGCACACCGTCGCTGGCCGGCATGCTGGTGCAGGACGACGCCGCGCGCGCCGCGCTGGGCAGCCTGCAGGTCATGCTGGTAGGTGGCGAGGCGTTTCCGCCGGCACTGGCGGCGCAGCTGCGCGATAGCGGGGTTGGCCGCCTGCTCAATATGTACGGTCCGACCGAAACCACAATCTGGTCTACCGTGCATGAAATTACACCGGCCGACACCAGCATTCCGATCGGCAGGCCGATCGCCAACAACACGGTGTATGTCATGGATGCTGCCGGCCAGCCGGTGCCGCAGGGCGTAGCCGGTGAGTTGTATATCGGCGGCGCCGGTGTGGCACGTGGTTATCTGGGCCGCCCGGAACTGACGGCCGAACGTTTTGTGCCCGATCCGTTCGGTGCCCCGGATGGCCGGCTGTATCGGACCGGCGACCTGGTGCGCTGGCGCGATGACGGCATACTGGAGTTTCTCGGTCGCATTGACCATCAGGTCAAAATCCGCGGCCATCGCATTGAGCTGGGTGAAATCGAGGCCGCTCTGGCGGAGCTCGATGGCGTGCGCGAAGCCGTGGTGATGCCGCGTGAAGA
Source organism: uncultured Chromatiaceae bacterium (assembly GCA_964350425.1). Taxonomy (GTDB): domain Bacteria; phylum Pseudomonadota; class Gammaproteobacteria; order Steroidobacterales. The sequence goes on from CAYGKB010000049.1 coordinate 1,529, forward strand.
TGTACCGGGGGATGTGCGCCTGGTCGCCTATTTACTGGCTGCCGATGCCGCCAATGAACCGGAGGGCCGTCAGCTCAAGGAATACCTGCGCGAACGCATGCCGGACCCGATGATTCCGTCACATTTCATTGTGCTGGATGAGTTTCCGCTGACACCCAACAAGAAAGTTGACCGCAAGGCATTGCCGGCGCCGCTGGAAGTCGCGCCCAAAGCTGCCGCAGGTGCTGCCGGCAGCGAACCAGCCAACGAACTGGAAGCCAAAGTGCTGGCAGTCTGGCAGGAAGCATTGCAACTCAGCCAAATCAGCGTGGACGACAATTTCTTTGACCTGGGCGGGCACTCGTTGCTGGCGGTCAAGGTGCATCGCCAGCTCAGTGAAAGTCTGCAGCGGCCGCTGGCTATTACCGACCTGTTCCGTTTCCCTACCGTCAAGTCGCTGGCGGAATATCTGGCCGACGGTGAAGGCGGTGGTCCGTCACTGGAAGGCAGTCAGGATCGCGCCGCGCGCCGACGGCAGGCCATGGCAGCGCGCCGTGGAGCGCGCAAACGCTCGGGCAGCCCGACAGCGCCGAATTAACTGTCAGGGCGCTGGGTGCCAGTAGCCGGCATCGCTGTTTGCATCGAAACGGAACGGGTCCGCCGTGCTGTCGACAGCAAAGCCCTGTTGCCATTCGCGAATGTTGCGTCGGGTTCGGGCAGGTCCGGTAAGACGCTCCCAGAAGGTTTTGTACCAGGCCTGATCGCGATGGTCAGCGCGCGCCTGCAAAAACTCCCAGAACTGCGCAGCGAAGCTGTCGCGGATGCGGGCGCTGCACTCCGGCAGGGTCAGCGGCACATTGTGCTGCTCATAGCGGGTGTAAAAATCCCACGCCAGGGTCTGCAGCGCCTGCGCGGTTGCAGCGCCGACATCCGGTGGTGACCAGGCGCCAACCGGCGAGCGCTGGTTGATAAAGGCGTAACTTACCAGCGCAATGTAGTAAGAACCGGTGTCGGTAAGGTGCACGGTATCGCGGAACAGCCGATCCACCGTTGCCGCAACGTCTGATGTGCTGATACCCGGCAGCGCTGCACCGGTTGTCGCCCGCTCCACCAGTTCGGCCAGCGCGGCCCCGGCCGGTATGAAGTCCAGCCGGTCATCCCGGCCCGCGGCCGCCAGCGAGGTGTTAATGCGCGTGGCGATGCACTGCCAGATCGGCTCGGCGGCGCGCTCATAGTCAATCCATGGTTGCGGGTTGCTGTCATCATAGATATTCAGCCACGCCTGATAGAAAAAAGCCCGGCCCTGCGGATTGCCCGCCCTGAAGCGTTCATAGTAATGCCGCAGCAACCGTACCGTATCGCCTCGCAGCAGCGAATACAGAAAGTCATGCACCTCCGTGACCACCAGCACGTCGTAGCCGTTGCCGCCGACGGTGGCGCCGCTGCGGAACTCTTCAATAATATCCATGCCGACCGTGTCGCGGTTGTTGCCCTGCCGGTAACCGTCCCAGCCGTTCGGATTGGGCGGCCGCCCGCGAGTGCGCGCCTCCATGGAGGCGCCCGCCATGCTGTGGCGATTCCAGTTCATCGGCGTGCCGAAGCCGGCACTGATAGCAGCCACCATTTGCGGAATGGGCGGATCGGTCAAACTGTGACCGGACCAGAAAACGTTCTGTGGCGCAGCGCTGGCAGGCAGGATCGGCATGGCAATAAACAATCCGGTGACAAGCAGTCGACGCAACCGTTGCACAACGCCGGCAGGATAACTCATGCCGCTGCCATGGAGTCGCCCGAGTCGCCGGAGTCACTGAATAGCGGTCGCCAGCCCACGCCAAACCAGCCGATGCGAATATTGGTCGAGCGGGCGCGCACCAGAATTTCTTCCAGTTCATCGCGCTGGGCATCGTAGGCGTCGTCGAGCTCGGCCACTTCGGCTTCGCAGGCTTCTTTTAGCTCTTCCAGTTCCTGTTCCAGCATGGCGACTTTCGCCTCGGCGCGTTTGACGTCCCCCATTTGCTTGCGCATGTTGCCGGCGCGCCGCGCGGCCGTGCCGGCCCGCGATACCGAGGTGGTGGACACACGCTTGCGCCCCAGAAATGCACCGAGAATTGCAGTGCCTACCGACAAAGCGGTGTCCAGTTTGCTGCTGCTGGCCTGTTCCGCTTCACGGTCAACAGCCTGTTCCGCCGTCATGATGCGCTGTTCCAGCCGGGCAACCTTGCGGGCATAGGCTTCGCGCAATTTGCCGACGGCAATATCGCGTTGCTCATTTCCCTGCTGTTGCAGGCGAATACGAAAATCGCGTTCTGATTCGCCGGCCTGCGAATGCATTTTCATGGCCTCACTCTTCAGCAGTCGCAGCGGGCGTTCGGTCCGTACCCAGCTTTGCAGTTTTTTCTGCCAGATTTTGTGCCTGGATGCCGAACAAAGCGCAGCCGGGCATTCGACAAACTGCGCCTGGGCAGCCGGTTTCTTATGGCGCTGTATACTTTCCGCCGAAAATTCTTCCGCCATTTCCCAGCGTGGTTGCTCGTCGTCCGGAGCAACTTCCAGTGCCAGGCAGAAACGCTCGGTTTCATCGATTTTGGCGCGCGCATTGGTATAGGTCACGGTCAGCTCGGCGAACAGTTCCGGCGCGTAGTGCAGCGTTTCGCCCTCGCGTAACATGCGCGTGGCGCCGATCCATGTCTCCCTGATGCCTGGTTCCAGCACCGGGCGGGTGCTGGTTTCGGCAACAGCTGCGGCCGTTACGAGTTTTTCCGGTCGTGTTTTGTCGGGGGTTTGGGTTTGCGGCTGGCTTTTGCGCAGCAGCCGAATCTGCTCGCGGCTGAGCGGCCCGGCAAGGTAAGACATTACCCAGCGGGTGCCGAACAGCACCGGCCCCTGTTCGTGCACGTTGTGCAGTAAAAAGCAGCGCTTGCCCAGATCGGATATCAGCGCGGAGAGTTTTTTGGGCTCCATGTCGCCCGCGCCGCTGGCGCTTTTCAGGCCTTCAAGTAAACGCTTTTTGTCGCGCTCGGTCTGCAGCCGCCCGATGAACCATGTGCCCATGTTGCTCATGCCCTTGTAGTCGAGGTCGACCGGATTCTGCGTCGACAGCACCAGGCCAAGGCCGAAGGCGCGCGCCTGTTTAAGCAAGGTCAGCAAGGGCTTCTTGGATGGCGGATTGGCGACCGGCGGCATGTAACCGAAAATCTCGTCTATATAGAGTATGGCTCGCAGCGCCGAACCACCTGACTGGCGGCGCATCCACGCCAGCAATGCATTCAGGAGCATGGTGACAAAAAACATCCGCTCGCGGTCGTCCAGGTGTGCAATGGACAATACACATACCCGCGGTTTGCCTTCCGCCGTATAGAGCAACGTATCGATGTCCAGTGCCGGTCCTTCCAGCCAGGCCGAAAAACCCGGCGCAGCCAGCAGGTTATTGATTTGCATGGCCAGCGCAAAGCGATCCTTGGGCGGAAAAAAAGTGTCCACATCAATGACGCCGACTTTTTTAAACGGCGGTGCCTGCAACGCGGCGATAAGACCCGCCAGATCCAGACTTTTGTCATTGTTCCAGCAATCACGCAACACATTGCTTAATAAAATGTGTTCGCGACTGGTCACCGGATCTGCATCAATGCCGAGCAGGCTCAGGATGCTGGTGGCGGTGCCTTCCACCAGGTCGTTATAGATATCCCGGTCTGCCCGCACGGCAGAATCCGGAGCGGTCATTTCACCCAGCACGGCCAAAGGTTCGCCCGCCTCACTGCCGGGCGTGTAGATGGCGAAGTCACAGTTGTTTTTCAGTTGCCGCACCCGCGCCGGGGTCTGACCATCAGCGGCCAGCCCCTTTTTCCACAGTGCAGCCTGGCCAGCAGCGAATTCCGCAACGCTCTGACCTTTTTCCGCCGCGGTATGGGCATCCACCCAGGGCTCGAATTGTTCGCCTTTAAACTGCGGAAAGGTCAGCAACAAATTGCCCAGATCGCCTTTGGGGTCGAGAGCCAGCACCGGAATGTGGTCCATGGCGGCTTCTTCGATCAGGCCCACACCCAGCCCGGTTTTGCCACTGCCGGTCATGCCGATGATGGCGGCATGGGTGGTCAGGTCCTTGCTGTCGTAGAGTACGAGCTCGTCCAGCCGCTCGCCGCTGGCAGGGTCCACCCGTTTGCCAAGGTAAAAAGTTCCAAGTTTTTCAAAGTCTTGCATCAATGGCCCCGGGTCTTATGAGCGCTCTTTTTGCATCGCAAAAAAATAGCAGAAATGGTTATATACGTTTGCTGCCGCTTCCTTTATGGTTTTCTGGTCAGCTTATGTAAGGCTGACATTGGCTAAGTGTGGGGGCTAGGTCAAACGCTGGTTCATCTAAAGATAGCAAAAACCAATAAAGGAGAAAGCCTGTGAGCGTGGCAAGAACTACCGAAATAACCGCTTCGTCCAACAAAAGCTTCGATGACGCGATGGACAAAGGCGTCAAGCGAGCTGCCAAAACCCTGGAAAATATTACTGGTGCCTGGATCAAAGACCAGGAGCTGGTAATCGATAAGGGCAAGATTTCCGGCTACAAGGTTCGGATGATGGTGACCTTCGTCCTGAAGTGACACCAATTCCATACAAGGGGAAAGAAACATGTTGAAAGTAAAAATATTTCTGCTGGCGCTGCTGGTTGGCGTGTTCACGCTAAGCGGCTGCTCGCAGGACTCGGGTGAAGAAATGAAAGACGCTGCTGCGGATATGTCAGACGCCATGGGTGATGCCATGGATGACGCCGTGGACTCGACCGGCGACGCTATGTCGGATGCTGCTGACGCCATGAACGACGCTGCCGACGATGCCATGGATGCAGCTTCGGATATGGCTGACGATGCTGCCGACAAGATGTCGGATATGGCCGACGATGCATCCGATGCCCTATCGGACATGGCTGACGATGCGGAAGATGCAACCGAAGAGGCAGCCGACAAGGCCAGAAGCAAACTGAATGATGCGATGAACTGACCGCAAGCCGTATTGCCACTAAAAGTCTGCCTGATTTTCGTATAACGAAGGAAAGTCGAATATGTTGGAAGAATTCAAGAAATTTGCCCTGCGCGGCAATGTGGTCGATATGGCGGTCGGTATTATTATCGGTGCGGCATTCGGCAAAATCGTATCGTCTGCTGTCAATGATCTGATCATGCCACCCATCGGACTTCTGCTGGGCGGTGTGGACTTCAGTAATTTGTTCATCAACCTGGGCGAGGGCACGTTCGCTACTCTGGCTGCTGCCGAAGAGGCGGGCGCTCCCATTATCAAGTACGGATTGTTTATCAATACCGTGCTTGATTTTATGATCGTGGCATTCGCCATTTTCATGGCCATCAAGATGATGAATAAACTCAAGAAGGCCGAAGAAGAAGCGCCGCCGCCGGCGCCGCCGGAACCTTCGAATGAAGAAAAGCTGCTGACAGAAATCCGCGATGCGCTGAAGAATCGCTAGCAGACTTCAGACTAATGTTGCAGTCGAAAAGGCCCGCTTTGCGGGCCTTTTTTAATTGGCGCGCCCGAAGGGATTCGAACCCCTGACCTCTGCCTCCGGAGGGCAGCGCTCTATCCAGCTGAGCTACGGGCGCATGAATAAAGTCCGGGAACTGTCTGAATATCCGCTTCTGACCAGCGAAAAAGGTTGGGCATCCGTGCCCCGGCGCACAAGCTAAGACTATAATCCAATCTCGCGACCAGGCATCCAAGCCATTAGGGCGCGATGATACCGGCAGATTTACATTAATGCTATTCGACGCGACCACAAAAGATACTTTTCTGAATATTTTCGAGGGTGCCCCCGAACATATGTTGCGGCCCGGCGAAATGCTGATTCATGCCGGGTCGGAAGCGGAACAGGTCTACAATATCCTTGACGGCACACTGATGGTCAGCCGCATTGGCAATGATGGCCGCCGTCAGGTGCTGAGTTTTTTGTTTCCGGACAATTTTATCGGTCTGACCACAGATCGTTATTTCTTTTCCGTGCAGGCGGTTACTGCCGCGCGCATTGTCGCGCGGCCACGAGCCATGCTGGAAGCGCGGCTCGATCAGGACCCGGAAGCAGGGAGGGCCTTTTTAAACATGGTCTACCGGGTGCTGGAAAATTCCATGGACCTGATCTACAGCCTGGGTCAGCGCACGGCTGTCGAACGCGTGGCGGTGTTTCTGCTGTATCTGCGTTATCGCCATCGCATTGCCAGTCACCTCGATGATGCAGCACCCGAACTGGCCACTGTTGCGCTGCCCATGTCACGGCAGGACATCGCGGACTTTCTGGGCCTGAAAAAGGAAACCGTCAGCCGCAGCTTCACCCAGCTCGATGACCGTGGTCTGATCAGCCGCCCGGACAATGCCCGGGTGATCATTGATGATCTGGAGGGTTTGCGGAAACTTGCCGGTATTCTGGATTTTTCCTCGCCGCTGCGGCCGGTGGCCTGAAAACAAAGGTCTGATACCCTGCAGAGTGCTGCAGCAGGCGGCTTTCAGGGTGCCGGTATAATCCGTATACTTGCCGCCCCGGCTCGCAGCGAAAACCGCAATCCGGTTGCCTGGCGAGCACAGAATTCACAAGTTTGGAGTGCGTCGAAGCCATGAGTAGCGACGATCAAAAGAATGTAGACCTTATCCTGCTGACCATCGGTGTGCTGATTGGTGTCGCAGTGGGTTTGTTCGTGATAGCCCGTGACATGGGCAATGAAAACATGGCGCGCATGCAGCTCAACGATCCCGAGTATCAGGCTGCTGTAAATCGCCGTATCGAGCCCATCGGCCGGGTGGTGCTGAACGGTGAAGTGGTCGAGGATCCGGGTGTGACGGCAGTAAACGAAGCCGCAGCAGCCCCTGCTCTGATGACCGGCCCGCAGGTCTACAATGCTGCGTGTCTCGCCTGTCATGGTGGCGGTATCGGCGGCGCGCCGAAAACCGGTGTTGCAGCGGACTGGACGGCGCGCATCGCGAAGGGTCGTGAAGTCCTGAATGACCACGCCATTAATGGTTTTCAGGGTACCGGTTTCATGCCCCCCAAAGGCGGCCGGGTGGATCTGTCGGACGAAGAAATTATTGCTGCGGTGGACTACCTGGTCGAACAGGTCCGGTAGCCGTTGCCGACTGATTTAAATCAGTCACCGGTTTCCAGCGAACGCAATAGCGTTTCAATAAAAGCAGCGCGCTGCTCGGCAAGCTGTGCGGCAAGCTCCGCGTCCGGCTGATAGCGCTCCAGTGCATCGCTGACTGCAATGCCCTGCGCTTCCAGCACGGCTTCGAGAATGCGTTGCCGATCCTTGAGCGTCCATACTTCCCCGGCCAGCGTCAGCAGAGCCTTGCCCAGCCGGTCAATATCAACATTACGCAGGTTCGGTGTCGTGTCCGTCACGCTGTGCGCTCGCTGCCTGCCTTGCGTGCAATCAGCACAAAGGGATATTGATTCGGTCCCAGTCCTTCCCAGCTGGCCTCGGCAAAGCCCGCCGCCATTGCCAGAGCAGCCAGATCGGTGCTGGCGTATTCGCGCCAGTAAGGGTCGCCGCCATGCACCTGATTCCAGTAATCGTTTTTCCAGCGATCATAGGCAGCAAACGCATGGTATGCCTTGACGTCACCGATAACTGTATAGCCACCGGGACGCGTAACCCGCAGGCATTCGCGCAGCACATTTGCGGCAGCGTCGGCCGGCAGTTCATGAAAGACGGCGTAACTGGTCACCAGGTCAAAGTGATCGTTCGGCTGACCGGTGGCCTCACCCTCGGCCTGAAACAGTTCCCAGTTCAACCCGTGTTCATTGGCATAGCGTTGCGCCTGTTCCAGTTGCCGGGCGCTCAGGTCGCATGCGCTGATGCTGGCATTCGGGAACACTTCGGCAATCCCCTGGGTGTACTGGCCGCTGCAGCAGCCAATTTCCAGAATGCGTTGCGGATCCTTAACCGGCGCGGCTGCCGCTACACTTTTTCGCACGGCATAAATCATCCCGGCAAAATTCGGGTTCACCATTTTGCGGTGGATCAGTTCGCCGTGCACAAAACCCATGTAGTCGTGGCCGTCCCAGCCGCCGGCCGACTTGTGGAACTCATAACCGTCCCAGTATGCAGGTCGTGGTGGGTTGTCGGCATAACGCACCGCGTGCGGTTGCTGTTGCAGGAGGCCGAGCGGCGCAGCTAATTCAGCACGCATTTCCTCAAAAGCAGCCATGGCCACCAGGCCATGTTGTTCCAGCGTCCAGTCACGGCACAGGCGCAGGAGGCGAAATTCGGGCACGTCCTCCAGCAGCGGTGTCAGCGTCGCATGCAGTGCTTCGATGGCGTCCGGCAACTCGGCATTGTCGGGCCGTGCACCGGCAGTTCTGGCATCGGCCACCTGTTCCAGCCGATCGCTCAGTATGCGCAGATCGGCCAGAAATTCGATCGATGCGCGGCCGTGTTGGTGCAGGGCGTAGTCCATGTTTGCAGTCTAGACAAACTCAACCATCCAGCCGGGGGCGCAGACTCAGCGCTTCCGCTACGTGGGCAGCGCACACGGTTGCGCTGTCCTGTATGTCCGCCACGGTGCGCGCTACCCGCAGGGTGCGGTTGCAGGCGCGATGTGACAGCCCCATTTTTTCGGCTGCCTGGCGTAAAATCCGACGACCTTCCCGGTCCGGCCGGGCATATTGCTGCAGATCCCGATTGTCCAGTTCCGCATTTAGTTTGCCCCGTTCTGCAAGCGCCAGATCACGCCTGCGGCAAACTCGTGCGCGCACGTCGGCGGAGCACTCAGCGGCCGGCTTATCAAACAGTGCCGGTGGTTCCCGCGCTACGTTGAGGCCGATATCGATGCGATCCAGAAACGGGCCTGACAGTTTTTCGCGGTAGCGGCGAATGCGGTCGGGGGTGCAGCGGCATGCATGCAGCGGGTCGCCCAGGTAGCCGCAGGGGCAGGGGTTCATGGCAGCTATCAGCTGGGTGTGCGCCGGAAAAGTAACGGTGCGATGACTGCGGGCAATGGAAATGCTGCCGGTCTCCAGCGGTTCGCGCAGCACCTCAAGCACATGGCGACTGAATTCCGGCAGTTCATCCAGAAACAGCACACCGTTGTGGGCCAGTGACAGTTCGCCGGGCCTGGGAATACTGCCGCCGCCTGCCAGCGCTGCCGCCGATGCGGTGTGATGCGGTGCGCGAAACGGGGGTGTGCGCGGATCGGGCCAGTGGCGCGGCGCTATGCCTTTTAGTGAATAGAGTACGGCGCTGGCCAGGGCAGTGGCATGATCCGGGGGCGGCAATATGCCGGGCAGACGACGAGCGAGCATGCTTTTGCCGGTTCCCGGCGGGCCGCTCATCAGCAGGTGATGGCCGCCCGCTGCAGCGATTTCCAGTGCGCGCCTTGCGGCGGGCTGGCCGCTGATGTCGCTCAGGTCGGGCAGCGTTGCGCGGGTGCTCATGGCCAGCGGTTCGGCAGCCGGCAATTCCGCCGCATCACTCAGCCAGGCCGTTACTGCAGCGAGGCTATCGGCCAGCCGCACGCGCTGGTCGCGCAGCAGGCCTACTTCGGCCGCTGCGGCTGCCGGCACCACGATCTGTCGCCCGGCGTTCAGCGCGCCCATGGCCACAGGCAGTAAACCGGGCACGCTGCGCAGTTCACCCGCCAGACTGAGTTCGCCGGTGAGTTCGCATTGTTGCAGTTTGTCTGCCGGTAGTTGCCGCGACGCGCATAAAATGCCGATGGCAATAGGCAGGTCGTAGCGGCTGCCGGATTTCGGTAAATCGGCCGGCGCCAGGCTGACCACAATATGGCGGTCCGGCATGGCAAAGCCGGAATTCTGCAATGCGGCCTTCACCCGGTCGCGACTTTCGCGCACCGCTGTTTCAACCAGACCGACTACTGACAAACCCGGCAGACCGGGTCCGACATGGACCTCGACCAGAACTTCAGCCGCGCGGGCGCCTTCGGGCGCCCGGCAGCGCACGGTAACGGGTTGCA
>CAYGKB010000050.1:0-10397 GCA_964350425.1 uncultured Chromatiaceae bacterium
GTGATCTTGAAGACCGGGATTTTCTGGCTGCAGCCATGGCAGGCATCGAAAAAGCTGTGCTGATCATGCCCAACGTCGAAAATCAGCTGGCTGTCGAAAAGCAGTTTATTGATGTCGCCAAAGAAACCGGTGTGCAGCATATTGTTTATCAGTCGTCACTGGAGTCGGTTCCCGGCTCCACCAATCCGATTACCGGGATTCATGTGGCCACCGAGGAATACCTCAAAGCTTCGGGGCTGGCCTGGACCATGATTCGCCCCGGCTTCTTTATGCAGACCTTTGCAGCTTCGGCACCGCGCATTAAGGAAAGCGGCAATATCGTGCTGCCGCTGGGCAGCGCCACCCTGTGTGCCACCGACCTGCGTGACGTGGCCGCCATCATGGTCAAGGTGCTGACCGAACCGGGCCACGAAAACCAGAGCTACGACATTACCGGACCGGAGCTCATTACCATGGCAGAAGTCGCGGCGCGCTTCAGCCAGATTCTGGGCCGGGAATACAAATACGTTGATCTGCCGCTGGATGCATTCAAAGGCGCACTGAAAAATGCCGGTTTTAACGACTGGCGCGTCAATGCCGTGGCGTGCGAACTGAACTCCATTGCCAACGGCTCGCTGGACCACACCACTGATACGGTAAAGCAGTTACTGGGCCGGGAAGCCAATTCCATTGACAAATTCATCAGCGACAACGCCGACCTGTTCCGCTAGCGAGACACCGGACCGATGAACCTGCTGCAAGCCACCGGACACAGCGCATGGTTGTTACCCGCAGCGGTGGTGACAGCAAGCTGTGCGCTGCAGCCGGCAGACATGCCGCCGAGCTTCAGTGACTGCGCACAATGCCCGGAGATGGTGCAATTGCCTGCCGGTGACTTTCTGATGGGCACCGCGGAAGACCAGCGGCTCATTGACCCACGCACCGGCAAACCGGCGACCAATGACGGCCCGCAGCATCGCGTTACCCTCAGCGAGGGTTTCGCTATCGGTCGCTACGAAGTGACCCTGGCGCAGTTTGCTGCGTTTGTCGAAGCAACCGGGTATCAAAGCGTCGATCGCTGCATGGAATTCAGCAAACCCGGTTCCTTTGCCATTCGCAAAGACATTAACTGGGGCAATACCGGCTTCCGCCAGGGCCCGGAACAACCGGCCGTCTGCGTGTCCTATTACGATGCCGAAGCATACGCTAACTGGCTGGCGCAGCTTACCGACCGCAACTATCGTCTGCCCACGGAAGCCGAATGGGAATATGCGGCCCGTGGCGGCGCCACTACCGTTTATCACTGGGGCGACGACACCGCTGCGGCCTGCACCTATGCCAACGTGCGCACCGCCGGTGCCGACACCATCAGCAATCGCCAGCTTGAGGCCGATGCGGAACTGGGCTTCCCGTGTGACGACGGTTATGCACAGTCAGCGCCGGCAGGCAGCTTCCGGGCCAACGGTTTCGGCCTGCACGACATGCAGGGCAATGCATGGGAATGGGTGGCGGACTGCAATCACAAGGACTATGTCGGTGCACCGGCGGACGGCAGTGCCTGGCTCGAAGAATCGGGCAAGGAGTGCCGGTTCGGGATCATCCGCGGCGGCTCTTTTCTCAATCTGCCGGAACGCTCCAGCGTGACCGTGCGGGCCGGCCGGCCGCGTTCCGGTGGCGCGACCAACATGGGCTTTCGGGTGGCGCTGGGTGCCGGTGACAATGCCAGCCGCAACCGCCGTTCATGGACTATTGATGCGGCCGGCGGCGACGGGCCGGGTGCCGAACTGTTTGCCGACAACTGTGCCGCCTGTCACCTGCGCAGTGATGATTTCGAAGGTTTGTACGGCACCGGCGTCGACCAGCTTACCGACACAATTCGCAACGGCGGCAACAACGTAATGAGCATGCCGGCCTTCGCCGACCGGCTCAGCGACACAGAAATAACCGTGCTGGCGGAATACCTGCGCACCGTTAACGGCTGGCAGTAGCAGCTCCGGGTGGCAGCGGCTCCATTCCCTGTGATACCACCGTATCAAGCGCCTGAAAAAACGCCTCGATGATCGGGCCGCTGAACTGTTCGGCCGCCAGACCGCCGTAGATGACTGTGGTGCCATCCTGCACCAGCTGCTTGCGCCAGGGCACCGACCAGTCCGTGTACTCCGCCGTGTCATAAACGTCGTAGTCGTCAAAGAACTCGTAGTTGGCCATGTCGTGGTAGAACATGGTGTCGGTATTTTCGGCGAAAAACTCCAGCGGAATATTCAGTACGTACTCATAGCCCTCGTTGATGGCCTGCCAGAACGCTTCATTGGTGGCGACATAGCGGTTGTTTGGGTCGCTGTGCGGATCGGCAAAATGATCCTGTGACTGAGTGATCTCCAGCCGCTTGTAGTTGTATTCCTGCATGACCTCCGCAGCTTTGGCCAGTGAACCTTCCACGTATTCGGGTGAGAGTTTCAGCCACGCTTCGTTGGGTACGTTGTCCCAAGGCATACCATGCACCGACAGAATCAGCTTCAGCGACACGCCCTCGGGAATCGTTCTGAGATTGTCGCGCAGAATGGCGGCATGAGTTTCATACATCACATCAAACCGGGACAATTGCGGTGTAATAATCACCTTGATTTCCGGATTGCCGTTCAGTTCCTGCCACTCGTGCAGATAGTGGATGGCGTGCTTGAACGCACCATTGAATTCCTCATGATGGGAATAAATCGGCCGCGGCGCTGCCAGCACCAGCGTGTCTATTCCTTCATCGAGTAAATCAAACAGCGCCTCGCGGGCCATGGCCGGATGATCGGCCGTCACCCAGCGCCACGGAATTGCGCCATACTTCTGCTCCAGCTTCTCCATGGCGTTGAATACGATATAGCGATTGCCCGATTCGTGCGGCACTCGCCCGTCGTGAAAGCCTTTACCCGGCGCGTAGTAATAATTTTTTGCCTTGACTGCCAGCTTCTGCGCCGGCGGCGCCATGCCGGACTTCTGCTCCGCATAAAGGAAAGCCCCATGACTCAGATGCTGGTTGCCCGGCGGCATCCAGCTAACCAGTCCGGCCCGGTAATGCTCAATATACGGCACTCCCTGTGCATCAACCCGGCTGCCATCATGATCCACAAGGTCGGTCGGCTGGAATTCCTCAAATTCATAGAACCTGTCCGGATCAAGCAGAATCATGCCTTTATCAATCTGCACCAGCTCACGTATCGGCCAGGGGATGTACTGGTAGGACTTTTGCGCATAGGTAATGAAATCTTCCTCGCGATAGTTTTCCGGCATGACCAGATGGGATACGAAAATACCGATGCGTCCGACCGGCCTGGTATCCTGATTGAGGTAATAACTGTAGTAATCGGGACCCACAAGCTGAGGCGGCCGGTTCATGTACATGGCATAGGCAACAACACTGCCGACAAACATGACTGCTCCCAGTACAATCTTTTTCCAGAGTTTCATAGCAATTTGTTCCTTCGGCCATTGCCCAACGAGAAAGCCCATGCCCTATGCAGCTATTTGCCGCGATCAGAATGAAAATGCCATCAAACTGCGCGAGAGCGAATTGCAGGCCCATCTCGATTACGTGGCCGGCATAGCTGAACAGGTACTGGTTGCGGGTCCGATGAGTATAGAAGGTTCAAGCAGCTTCAACGCAAGCCTGTTTATCTACGCCGTGGACACCGAACAGGAAGCCCGCGAACTGCTGGAGCGCGACCCTTATTTCCGGGCCGGTATCTATGCGGACGTCACGCTGGCGCCGTTCACGCCGGCGCGCGGCACCTGGCTGTAGGGCCGCCCTGTATCAGGACTGCAAAATAAGCCTGATTGCGGCCGTGCAGTCAGTCTGCTAGCTTCGCTGTCTGCGTTGCGCCCCGCTGCGGAGCGCCATTTCGCCACTATTATCCAAGGAACGAACATGTCTGAACTTTCACGCCGCGACTTTCTCAACAATGTCGGTATGGGTGCCGCTTCGGCTGCCGCACTTGCTGCCACCGGCTGTGCAACGACCGGAGCAGCAAGCAGCGCCGGTGCCGGCGACAAGTCCATGACCGGGCCATACCTGAATCTGCTGGAAAGTTCTGAAAGCAACATGACAGCTTATGCCCGCCTGCAGGGCGACCTGGACAGCAGCAAAACCAAATACGGCTGGTACAAGGGCATGGTGTCGGCAGTGATGCCGGACAAAGCCGTGCAGGACCTTTTCATGATGGAAGGTTTTTCCTGCGCGCGCCTGCTACCCAAGGAAGACGGCCCCGGTTACCGCAAAGTTCTGCGTGAAGTCGGTTTTTACCGCGAACAGCGCTTCGGCCGTTCCGGCAAAATCATGGATGAATGGCGTAATCCTCTAAATAAGGAAACCGTCAGAGTGGTGCCGATTGCCAACGACCCGTTCAACTTCGACATCACACCATTTTTTCCGGAACCGCCGAACTACGGCGGCCTGAATGCCGGCCGGCCGTTTCCGAAAATCCCGTTGAAGCTGCCCTGGGAAAAAGACGTCTACAACAACAATGCGCGACTCGATACGCGTATCAACCTGTACTATCCGAGCGCGCTGCAGCCCGATGAATGGCCGCGTGAATCGTCCGGCACGATGAACCGGGTTACCGAGATTTTTCAGTACAACATCAATCTGGATGATCTGCAGGACCCGTCGCAGACCACAACCAAATACAACGGCACATGGGCCCGTATCACGCCATGGCTGCCCTGGATGCTGATGGGCCAGGCTCCCGGGCACATTGTCTACACCTGCTACATGGGCAGTGTGGACAGCCTTGAGGTATTGCCGGAAGACCTGGTGCTGGCCGCCGAAGCGATTGACCCCAAGTACCTGGAAGCACCCACCGAGGACTATGGCCCCAGCCTGTCGTCGCTTGAGCACTATGCGCTTGAGCAGCAACCGGCGCCGGTCAAAGAGTAAACAGCACTCGCGGTAGCTGACCCATGGGCCGCTGGCGTCCGCCCTTGCCCGCCGCTTCGCCGTATATCACAGCGGAGGGCTTTGCGGCGCTGGAAGCGGAAAGCAAATCGCTGTGGCAAAAGCGTGCGGTTGTCGTAAGAGCCCTGGCGGCAGCCGCTGCCGAGGGCGACCGTTCAGAAAACGCCGAGTACATCTACCGCAAGAAAGAACTGGCGGGCATAGACCGAAGGATTCGCTATCTGCAAAAACGGCTGCCCAAGCTAAAGGTGGTGCGTGAATTTGCTCAGCGCGACAGAGTGTTTTTCGGTGCGTGGGTCACGCTGGAACCGGACCAGGGTGACGCCGTTGAATACCGCATAGTCGGCCCGGACGAGACCGCATCCAGCCCGGAATACATCAGCATGGATTCACCGCTGGCCAAAGCCCTGCTGAAACGGGAGCTGGATGATGACGTGCGTATAGAAATCGACGGGCGGACCCTGAACTACAGCGTCACCGCTATACGTTATCCGGATTCCTGAACGGCTGTTCTGCCGGCTGACTTTGCCGTTTCCCGCTGTATGTGATCGGCAAAACCGGTACCGACCTCCTGATAGTAGTTGTACGCAGCATCCACACCGGACCGCATCAGTTCCAGGCGCTCATCGTCATGGCGGCTGACGGCACCCAGCTTGCCGGTGTAGCCAATCTGCCGCAATGAATGTGCCGCATTGAGCACGTCTTCATGGGTCGGCAAAGCCAGCATTATCAGCCTGATGTCCGGACGCAGTACCTGTCGCCAGAATTCAATGTCATCGGCATCACCCTGAATGACATTGACGAATTCGTCGCGTAACTGCATCACTTTGGCGGGATCCACGTCCACGCCCACCACTTTCATAGCGTAGTTGTCACGCATGGCCCGATAGGCGCCCCGGCCGACGCGGCCCATACCGGCAATCAGAACCTGCGCATCGCCGGGGTCCGCAGGCGTTACCTGGCTGGCACAGCGCTCAGTCTCGAATCTCATCAGCCAGTCTTCGAAAGTTTCAAACAGCAAATGCGCGCGCATGTTCAGGAACGAGGCCAGCGCAAAGCTCACGGCTGTACAGATGGCAAGAATAACCATCCAGTCGGAAGCTATCAGGCCGGCCATGACACCTTCGCGAGTTACAATCAGACCGAATTCGCTGAACGAAGCAAGTCCCAGCGATGCCAGAAAAGCCGTCCGGGCCTGCAGATCAAAGCGGGTCAGCAGCCAGAAAAACAGCGCCGTCTTCACAGGCAGCAAAATGAGCAGCAATCCGGCTGCGACCAGCAGATCACCGATTGCCGGCAGACCGGTGAGCCCAATGGACAAAAAGAAACCGAGCAGAAAAAAGTCCTTGAACCCCAGCAAAGCCTTGGACAACTCTACTGTCTTGGCATGACCGCTCAGCAGCAGGCCAAACACCAGCACGCCGATTCCCGGCTTTATCCCGGCCGCTTCGAACAGCTCTGCCCCCATCGCGGTAACCGCCAGGCCGAACAGCACCAGTACCTCGCCATGCCCCGCCCGCTCCAGCATCTGTAATAGCAACGGCCGCAGCAGCGGCACCGCCAGCAAGGCCACCGCCCATAGCGAAGGCACCTTGCGCTCGGCCAACAGCATGAACAATACGGCTATAACGTCCTGAATGATAAGAATGCCGACTGCAATAACCGCATGCCTTGCCCGAATCTCACCGCGTTCCTCAAAGATCTTGACCGCAAAAACAGTGCTGCTGAAACTCAAAGCGAAAGCCGCGGTCGCGGCACCTGCCCAGCCGTCGCCGACAAAAAAAACCAGCCCCGCATATCCCAGCAAGAGAAAAGTACCGGCGCACAAAACCACTACGGTAAGCATATGCGTGACCGCACTGCCGCCGACAACAGGCTCAAGTATTTCTTCCGGACGCAGCTTCAGCCCGATGGTGAACAACAGAAGATAGACGCCATAGTCGGCTGCAAGAATGAGCAGGTCACCACCCTCCTCACCAAAACCATTGAGCACAAATCCCGCCAGCAGGAACCCCACCAGCGGCGGCAGGCGAAATTGCTGCGCAAGCAACCCCGCAACCAGTGCAATCAGCAGCCAGACCGAATCCACGCCGTTGCCTCTAATCTGGAATTTCCGGTATGCATCTCAATTCTCCTTGGGTGCGGCGCGCCGCGATGAGCAGTGCCGTCAACTGCATATGACCCTGACTATAATGCGCGTCATGGCCAGGCTGTTACTTTTTAACAAACCCTTTCGCGTCCTGTCACAGTTCCGACCCAGCGGCGACAGGCAAACACTCGCCGACTTTATAGATGACCCGCAACTGCGCGTGGCGGGCCGCCTTGATTTTGACTCCGAAGGCCTGCTGCTGCTGACCGATGCCGGCCGACTCGTGCAACGAATCACCAATCCGCGGCACAAGCTGTCGAAAGTCTACTGGGCGCAGGTCGAAGGCGAACCGGATGAGCACGCGCTGGACGCCCTGCGCCAGGGCGTGATGCTCAGGGATGGCACTACCCGGCCGGCGCAGGCTGCGCGTATCGAAGCGCCCGCCGGCCTGTGGCAACGCGACCCGCCGATTCGCTACCGTGCCAGTATCCCCACCACCTGGCTGCGGCTGACGCTCCGTGAAGGCCGCAACCGCCAGGTAAGGCGGATGACGGCAGCCGTCGGTCACCCGACCCTGCGGCTGGTGCGACAGCGGATCGGCGACTGGTGCCTCAATGACCTGCAACCGGGCGAATCCCGGCTGCTGACTGTTGACGCAAATCAGCAAATCGGCGGGGGAACTTTTGCCGGGCGGGGTAGTCCTAATCCGTGATCTCCACCGGTGCCGAACACTCCCCCCCTGATACTGGCATCGGAACTCAAAAGCGGCGGTGCCCATGGCACCGCCGCTTTCTTTTTGCCGGTGCAGCCTGCGGCGGCTGATTCGCTGACCGACCTGCGGTCATCATGTAGCGCCGCCGCAACACTAACCGCATCCCCGGCGATTGCCATTGACAGCCCGTGACCGGCAACCGATGATTCTTAAGTTAATCACATAAGCATCTCATTCTCAGGGGGATTCCGATGATCAATCCTGTTGCGTCATTGCCACGCAAGGTCCTGCTGGCAGCCGCCACCGGCGGTGTTGCTCTGGCCGGTATCGCCGCCGCGCCGGTCGCGCTGGCCATTGAAGCCGACGGTGATACCGCGGAAATCTTTGTGACGGCCCGCAAGCGCTCAGAGACCGTGAAAGACGTACCGGCCACCGTGGCGGTCTTTACCGAGGCAAAAATTGAAAATTCCGACATCACGCGCGCCAGCGACATTGCGCGCCTGACACCCGGCCTGTCACTGGTTGATGCCGCCGAAGTCGGCGACACCCAGGTCAATATTCGCGGCATGAACGGTGCCCGCGACGCCGAGAACAGCTATGCGCTGGTGATTGACGGCGTGACTTATACCAATCCGGCGGCGCTGAACCGCGAATACGCCAACCTGCAGCAGATCGAAGTACTGAAAGGTCCGCAAGGCGCTATTTACGGGCGCAACGCGTCGGCCGGTGCTTTTATTATTACCACCAGGCTGCCCGATGAAGGCATGGAAGGTCAGGTAAAGGGCTCCGTCGGGCAAAACGAAACCTATGCCGTCAGCGGCAACTACGGCGGCCGGGTCAGCGACACCATGCTGGCCAGTGTGCAGGCCGAGTACTACGACACCAATGGCTTTTACGACAACGTGTTTCTCGGCCGCGACGACGTGACTGACAACCAGGAAGTCTGGTCCGTGGCCGGCCGCCTGCTCATGGAACTGGGCGAGAACACCACGCTGGACACCAAACTGCGCTACGGCGAGGTGGACGGCTCATCCATCGCCTTCAACTCCGTGTTTCATGTCCCGGGGGCAGCCGCATTCTTAAACGCGCCGGCTTTCTACGAAAACGTCAACGACCACCCGATGCGCTTTGTCAGCAACATCGTCCACACCAATGATCAGGAAGCCACCGAGTTTTCCGTCAAGCTGGAACACGAAATGGACTGGGCCACGCTGACCGCCTGGGGCCTTTACAGCGACATCGAGAACCAGCTCGGTGCGGACGGCACCAGTGCGGCATTCGGCTTTTTTGCCATGGCACCTTCCTGCACGACATCTTTCGGACAGGTCAGCGGCGACCCGCGCGCCACTATGAATCCACCGCAGTTCTACGGCGCGGACCCGGCCAGTTCCGTGTTCGGCGGCTACACGCCCACCGCCTGTGACGGCACGCAGTACCAGCGCCGTTTCCAGGAGGACTACAGCTTCGAGGTGCGCCTGACCTCCAACGGCGACGGTCCGATTCAGTGGATGGGTGGTCTTTACTACCTCGACATCGAACGCGAAGTTGCGGTTAACACCGGCGTGGACAATTTGACCGACGGCATGGGACTGTTCCGCGGCCAGACCGTGATTCAGACTCCGTACACCACCGATCCGCGCAACCCGACGGAACAGCTGGCCTGGGACAGCTTTGATACCGAGGTGGTGTCGGTGTTCGGTCAGGTGGCGTGGGACCTGAACGACTACATCACCGCCGACCTGGCGTTGCGCTATGACCGTGAAGACCGCAAGGTCACCAACCTGGTGCCGACCGTGGCACAGGGTGGTATATCGAACTACATCAACCCCTGTGGCGCCGGCTTTACGCTCGGCGTTGATACGCCGCTTAATCCGGGTTTATGCGGTGGCGCGATTGCACCGAAAGAGCAGGATTATGATGAATGGCAGCCCAAGTTCAGCCTGAAATGGGATGCTACTGATGACACCACCCTGTTCGGCAGCGTCGGTGTCGGCTTCCGCTCCGGCGGATTTAACAACCAGGGCAGCCAGGCTACGGTGGACACCTTCATTAACACAGGTCTGGGCCTGTGCGATCCGTCAACGGCCGGCTGCGTCGCCAGCGGTCAGTCGGCTGTCGGCATCAGGGACGATTACAAGAAGGAAACCAGTATCGCCTACGAAGCCGGCTTCAAGTCGGAGCAGCTGGACGGCGCGCTGCGTCTGGAAGGCGCGGCCTACTACACCAAGGTCACCAACATGCAGTTCTTCGAGTTCATCGTGGGCGGCTTTGGTCTGTTGCGCGTGGTGGAAAACATTAACGAAGTCGAAATCAAGGGCTTTGAATTGTCCGCCAACTGGGATGCCACCGACTGGCTGGATCTTTATGCCGGCGGTAACATTAACCGTTCCGAAATAAAGAAGAACAACACCCGGCCGGACACCATCGGCAATGACTCGCCGTACACACCGCGCTTCACCGCCAATGCCGGCGCTTTCATGAGTTTCCCGATGAGTGACGATCTCAGCTTCTTCACCAACATCGATATCTCCATGACCGGCAAAACCTGGTTCCATGTGGTGCAGGCCCAGACCCGGCCGACCGGTTTCGGCCCGGGCGAATACTCGGTAGCAGAACGCCGCCGCTACACGCTGACCAACCTGCGTGCCGGCGTCGAAGCTGAACAGTGGACGGCAGCC
>CAYGKB010000050.1:10407-11409 GCA_964350425.1 uncultured Chromatiaceae bacterium
ATTCCGGCACCTGAATTCGGCGGCAGCTTCATCCATGTCGGTACCGAGCGCCGCATTGGTGGCGATATCACCTATCGCTTCTGATCGTCAGACAGTACGCGCAAAAAAAACGCCGGCTTACGCCGGCGTTTTTTTTACTGATTTACGCGCTTTCAGCCGCTCGACTCTTGCTCAGCCGGGTGCATTCTTTCCAGACCTTGTAGGAAGTCATGGGTATTTCCGGCAGAAAGCTGCCGACCGCATCGGATACCGCAGCCGCGATGGCGCCACCCGCCACGACAATGGGCCCCTCACCCACCTCCTTGGCGCCAAAAGGACCGTACGGGTCGATGGTTTCTATCAGGAAGTACTCGACCTCAGGCATTTCGTAGGTACGCGGCATTTTATATTCCAGCCGCGAAGGGTTCAGGTACTGGCCTTCATCGGTAACGCATTCTTCAAACAGCACCTGGCTCATGGCAGAAAAAACCTGGCCGTCTATCTGCCCTTCAATCGCCAGCGGGTTGATGGCGCGACCACAATCGTGCGCTACCCACACTTTGACCAGATTCACGTCGCCGGTTTCCGGGTCCACCTCGACTTCAGCCACCTGCGCGCCGAAAGACCAGGCCGCGGTGCCGTAATCCACCGGCGTGGTGTAAAAACCGCTGCCCATGACGAAACGGCCTTCCTTGCTGTGCAGGGATCCATAGGACACCTTGGCAAAGGGCAGTCGCTTGTCAGGATCATCAGTCACAAAAATTTCGCCATTGCGGAATTCCAGCTGCTCAACGTCCGCCTCCAGCGCTTCGGCGGCGTTCTTCGCCAGCTGATCGCGAGCTGCCTGCGCCGCTTTTTTCACCGCGTTGCCGGTCATGATGGTGCCACGCTGGGCAAACGCACCCACGTCCACGGGGGTGATGTCAGTGTCGCCGGCAACGACCCGTATATCCGTGGCCTTTATGCCCAGCACCTCGGCCGCGATAATGGCCATGGTGGTATGCGTGCCCTGCCCCATATCGG
>CAYGKB010000051.1:0-632 GCA_964350425.1 uncultured Chromatiaceae bacterium
CATGCCACCCATGCACGGGCCGACCAGGCCGGCGAGCCGCGTGATGCCCAGTTCCGCTAATACCGCCCGGCCCATGCTGGCAATGTCCTCCAGCGACAGCACCGGAAAACCGAGGCGATAGGGCTCGCCGGTCGCCGGACTGATGGATGCAGGGCCTGTGGAGCCAAAGCAACTGCCAAGTGAATTCATGCAAACCACAAAATAGCGGCGGGTATCAATCGGCCGCGACGGCCCGACCATTTCCTCCCACCAACCTGGCGCAGGATCAGCCGGCGATGAGGTGGCATGCGCCGAAGGCGACAAACCGGTAAAAATCATCACGGCATTGTCGGCATCCGACGATAACTTACCCCAGGTTTCATATACCACCGAAGGGCTTTCCAGCACGCCGCCGCGGTGCATTTCAAAACTGCCAGGCCAGATATAAGTGTTGCGAGATGATTCCACGATGTTTACAGCTCCCGCTTTTTATGCAGCCGTATTATGCGGCAGCGCACGCCGCCGTCGGACACCTATTGGTTATATGCACATAACAATGGCAGGCCGTACAGCTACTTGCTTTTGTGCCGGCTGCGCAAGCGATCACGCTTGCGCTCCTGTTCCAGCCGGGCTCGCCGTTCTTCCTGCAGACG
>CAYGKB010000051.1:642-6489 GCA_964350425.1 uncultured Chromatiaceae bacterium
ATAGGGGTTGTGTCCGGTCACCAGCTGCAGGCGCAGCGGCGTGCCCCGCAGTTTAAACGCTTCACGAAAACAATTAACCAGATAGCGCCGGTAACTCACCGGCAACCGTTCGGTCTGATTGCCATGCACCACAACGATGGGCGGATTGCGTCCGCCCTGATGAGCATAATTTAGTTTGATTCGCCGGCCGCGCACCAGTGGCGGCGGATGCGCTGCGATGGATGCGGCGAGAACGCGAGTCAATTCGCCGGACGGCATATCTGCCAGCGCACATTGCGCTGACCGTTTGGCGCTGTTCAGCAGGTCATAGATATTGCTGCCATGCTGCGCGGATACCGGATGCTTATCCACAAAATCGAGAAATGGCAGGCGCCGGTCGAGCTCTGCACGCAGCTTGTTCTTTTGCGGATTGCTTAGCCCGTCCCATTTATTAATGCCCAAGGTCAGGGCACGGCCGCGCTCGACAACCAGTCCGCATAACGAAACGTCCTGCTCGGATATGCCCTCGCGGGCATCCAGTAAAACTATAATCGCGTCGGCTTCGTCAATCGCCTGCAGGGACTTAACCACGCTGAATTTCTCAATGGTATCCGTGACTTTGGCACGACGGCGAATTCCTGCAGTGTCAATCAACACATATTTCTGCCCGTCCGACTCAAATGGCACATATATGCTGTCGCGCGTGGTCCCGGCTTCATTCTGGGTCACCAGCCGTTCCTCACCGAGATAGCGGTTGATCAGTGTCGACTTGCCAACGTTGGGCCGACCGACCACCGCGATACGTACCCCTTCCAACACCGGTGCCGGGCCCTGTTCGCCCGCGGGACAGGCGGCAAACACGAGCCGCAGCAAGTCACGCACACGATCGCCCCGTTCTGCCGAAATTACCTGTGGCTCGCCGAGGCCAAGCTCCCAGAACTCGGCGGCGGTTTCAGCGGCCGGCAAGCCTTCCGCCTTGTTCACAACCAGCATTACCTTCTTGCCACTACGCCGCAACAGCCCGGCAATGTTTTCATCGGCAGCGGTAACGCCGGCACCGGCCTCCACCATAAACAACACGACGTCCGCCTCGGCTACTGCAAGTTCCACCTGGCGCGCCATCAGCTGGCTGACTTCATCTTCATCGCCGCCCATACCGCCGGTGTCGATGACAATGGCCGAGCCGTATTCAGAACGGCAAAATCCGTGCAGACGATCGCGAGTGAGGCCGGGAAAGTCCGCGACCAGGGCGTCACGCGTACCGGTCAGACGGTTAAATAAGGTGGACTTGCCGACATTCGGCCGTCCGACCAGGGCAATCGCGGGCAGCAAGATTTAACCCCCGCTGACACGGGCGGGACTGGCAAAGTTGGCGGAGTTGGCAGCCTTGGCGTCCTTGATGCGATAGGCATATACCGTGCCGGCATCCGACATCAGGTAAACCATATCGTTGAGCACCAGCGGCTGCGACGATATCCGTTCGCCACCGGCTTTAACACGAGCCTGCAGCGCGCCGGTCGCGATATCGAACCAGTGCACGTAGCCTTCAAAATCCCCTACCACCACGGAGGAGCCGAGTATGGCCGGGGCGGTCACGTCACGATTGCGGACATCCTTGCGGCGCCATAGTTCGCGCCCCGACCCGCGGGTTAGCGCGACCAGTTCACTGCGCTGATCGGTAACGTAAAGACTGCTGATATCGGCACTGATACCGCTGTAGCTGGAAAGCTCCCGCGACCACAATAGCTGACCGGATTCAACGGCAATTGCCCCGATGCGGCCCTGATAGCCAGCGGCATAAACGTCGCTGCCGGCTATCACCGGGCTGGCATTGATGTCTATCAGCCGATCCAGTTCGGTACGCCCGGAAGGCGGATCCATCAACACATCCCATAGCTGGGCTCCGCTTTCAAGATCGAAGCTCGCCACGCGGCCATTGTCAAAACCGCTGATCACCTGAGCACGGGTAATCACGGGCGCGGCCGTGCCCCGCACTGACAGTCGCGGCATGGATTGCTGCACCGACCAGACCGGCGTGCCGTCGGTCGCATCCAGCGCAGTCAGTTTGCCGTTGACCGTCTGCACCACCACCTTGCCGGAAGCCACCGCCGGCGCGCTCAGCACTTCGCTGGTAACTTCGTGCACCCAGAGCTGCGAGCCGTCAGCAGCACTCAGTGCCACCACCTCACCATTGCTGGAGCCCGCCACCACAATATTGCCGTCGGTACCCGGTCCGGCGGATAACGGCAGATCAGTCTTAACCGACCAAATGCGCTTGCCTTTTAAAGCATCGCGGGCGATGACCCGGCCATCGTGTGCCGCGGCATAAATTCGGCTGCCATCAGTGGCCGGGCGCAAACCCAACCGCAATTTTTCAGTACCGTCCCCGACACCAGCACTCCAGACACGCTCAACCCGAAACGCAGGTTCAAACTTGACCAGTTCCGCGGGCAGTTCATCGGGATCGATGTCATTGGAGCTGCAGCCTGCCAGCGTCAGACTTAGCGCGATCGTCAATAGCAGAACGCGCTGGCAGGCGGCAGCCGGACTGACGGTTGGACGTCGGGACAGCATCACTCGGGAGCGGCTTCTGCAGCCGGAAGTTCCGCTTCGGGCAATTGCACGTTAGCGGCGATGCCGGTCATTGATGCTGTGGCGTCGTCCAGCTTCATCTGCACAAAATTGCGGTCAATGGCACCGCCGATGTCCGCATTCAGGGCCATTTCATAGGCATCGCGCGCGGCCGCCATATCGCCCTTGGCAAACAGCGCATCGCCGCGCAATTCCTCACGCAGACTGGTCAAACCGGCTGCATTGATGCCGTCCAGCAATTCCAGCGCGGCAGCGTGACTGTCTTCTGCAATCAAAATCTGCGCACGCCGCAAAGCGGCGATATTGCGCAGTTGCGGATCGCGACCTTCATCTTCCAATAGCTGCAACTGCTGCTTGGCAGCTTCGGGATCGCTGCGTTCCATGTACATGAGCGCCAATGCCAGCCGTGCCTGATCAAGATACGCGGTATCGGCGTAGTCGCTTTCGAGCAGCGCCAGCGTCTCGCTCACTTCGTTGTAGCGCTGGCCGACAATCGCATCGTTCATCTGATGCCATATTGTGGACGCTTCGCCGGCACGCTCCTGCTGGTAATCTTGCCAGGCCTGCCAGCCGAACAGCCCACCCAGCCCGAACACCACGCCGGCCGCAATGAAAATACCGTTTTCACGCAGCCACCTTCGGGCCCGTTCGGCTTCCTGTTCTTCGGTTAATAATTCTTCTGTCACTGTATTGGTTCCCTGCTTTAATTGCCGGCTGTGGGGCCGACACTCAGTCTGTTTTCAATGCACCGTCTATGGCCGCAACCAGATCCTGCCAGGCTACGGTTTGCTGCTCGGCCTCATGACGCAGATTTTTCAGGCCGGCCTGTTCCTTTGCCAGCTCTTCGTCGCCGAGAATCACGGCCAGTCGCGCACCGCTTCTGTCCGCCCGCCTGAATTGCGACTTGAAGCTGCCGCCACCGGCATTCACCTCGATGCAACACTGCGGCAGCGCGGTGCGCAAATCTTCCGCCAGCAGCAAGGCCTGCCGCCCGGCGGCGTCCCCCACCGCGACCAGATACACATCAGGATTACCGGCGGGTACGGGAGTTTCCGTTAGTTTGACCATTTCGATCAAGCGCTCCAGCCCCATAGCCCAGCCTATTGCGGGGGTTGGCCGCCCGCCCAACTGCTCCACCAGGCCGTCGTAGCGGCCCCCGGCGCAGACAGCGCCCTGTGCCCCCAGCTTGTCCGTCACCCATTCGAACACCGTGCGGGTGTAGTAATCCAGCCCGCGGACCAGGCGGGGATTGAGGGTGTAGGCAACCCCGGCCGCGGTAAGCAAATCCTGCAAGCCCGCAAAATGCTCGGCTGACGCCGTGTCCAGGCTGTCGGTCAGTTGTGGCGCAGCGGCAATCAGCGGCTGCATTTCAGGCAGCTTGCTGTCCAGCAGCCGCAGTGGATTGCGTGTCAACCGGTCGCGATTTTCGTCATCCAGGCTGTCCCGATGAGCAGCGAAATACTCTATCAACCGGTCGCGATAGGTGGCTCTCGATGCAGGCGTGCCCAGCGAATTGAGCTGCAGCTCAACGTCTTTGATAACCAGCTCCTGCCATATACGAGCCGTCATCAGGATCAGCTCGGCATCGATATCAGGGCCATCGTAGCCAAAAACTTCAACGTCAAATTGATGGAACTGACGATACCGGCCTTTCTGCGGCTTTTCGTAACGAAACATCGGGCCGGTATACCAGAGTTTTTGCTTCTGGTTGTGCAGCAGACCGTTTTCGATAGCGGCGCGCACGATACCGGCAGTGCCCTCGGGCCGCAATGTCAGGCTTTCGCCGTTGCGATCCTCGAAGGTATACATTTCTTTTTCAACAATGTCGGTGACTTCGCCTATGGAGCGCTTGAACAATTCAGAACGCTCCACAACAGGCACCCGAAACTCACGGTAACCGTAGCTGGCGGCAATTTGCCGTAATATGCCCTCGACAAATTGCCACAGCGGCGTTTCGTCAGGCAGCAGGTCGCTCATACCGCGAATGCCAGTGATTTTTTTGTTCATTGCAATCCCTGCAATTCATCGGCATTCAACACAAACCTGGCGGTATTCCGACCAGTGCGTACCCGCGACGGAATAACGTAAGGCTGCTCGCCGATACTGATCTGCACGGCTTCAACATTGCCGACAAAAAACCGCAGCGGCGGCCGCGCCGAAAAATTCCGCACGCTGCCGGCCTTCTCCAGCCCATATAACAGGCGGCGGCGACTGTCGGACAACTCCACCCAGCATTCATCACTGAAAGCCAGCTTAACGGCGACCGTATCAACCGGGGTCTGCTCCGGGGGCTCGGGCACCTCGGCCACGGCGGGCCCAGCCGGCTCTGCAACAGGCGTGGCTGCTGGCGCAATCGGCTCCGGTTCCGGCAGACTGAATTCGGCAGTGGCTGCTTCCTCCACCACAAACTCGCTGTCAATTTCTGGTAACGGTAACTCAGCGGGCTCGGCCGCCGCAGGAGGCAGAACCCCTGCCTCGGGTTCGGCGTCGCCGCCCGCAAGCAGGTAGATCAGGCTGCCCAGCACCAGCATACCCAGCATTACCCACAGCACGAAATTCGACAGGCTTGCGCCAGTGCGCATTTCGGTCTGCACAGACTGTACGCGAAACGCTTCTGCATCTGCTTCAGCCGGCTGCCATGAATCCACCAGCTCCTGCTCGGGCAGGTCGACCAACCGCGCATAGCCACGTAAATAGCCTTTTACAAATACCGGCGCGCCCAGACTGTCAAGCTCGTCAGCCTCGACGGCACTGACAATGGCGACATCCAGATGCAGCTCATGCGCAATGTCGTGAGCAGTAAGCCCGGCTTGTTCCCGGGCCGCCCGCAGGCGCGCGCCCGGACCGGGCTGCGATCCGGCCGCAGCGGCATCATGCTCCGATGCTGCGTCAGCCTCGCTCACGCTCTTTTTCCAGCAAGTCGCCGGCCTGTTTCGAATCGGGGAAATTGCCTAACAGACGCGCCCGATAGGTTTGCGCCGCCACCGAATCGTCCAGCGCTGTCTCAATCAAAAACGCCAGGTACAGCACCTCCGGAACGGGCGCGGTGGCGGCCAGGCAGCGCTCCACAAATGCGCGTGCCGGCAACAATTGGTCTGTCCGGTAGGAAATATCGGCCAGATGATACAGCGCCTCCGGATAACGCGGCTTAAGGTTAATGGCGCGACGCAGGTAGGCCTCTGCCTTGGCCTGATCATGGGGTTTGGCACACCTGCCGGCATTCGTCAGCACTTCATGCTTGAATTCGTAGGCAGGCAAGGCTATCGCCCGATCAAA
>CAYGKB010000051.1:6499-11395 GCA_964350425.1 uncultured Chromatiaceae bacterium
TCCTTGTAGCTCGCTTCCCGCCGGCACAGAAATACGGCCAGATCATTCAGCGCCGCCTGATCCTCGGCGCCATAGCGAACCGCCTCACGGTAACTGGCTTCAGCGCGTTCAACGTCATCAAGCTGCTCGTAGACCAGCGCCTTGACCCGGTAGGCGGCCGGATTCGCAGGATTAGCCTGAATCGATTTGTCCAGCTTGCGCAGCGCTTCTTCGAACTGTCCCTGCCGCAAATATGAAATACCCAGATCCAGATTGAGACGCGCTGCTTCGGCGTCATCCGGCGGCGACAACTTGCCCGTCGGACCCGATGTCACGCAACTGACCGTCAGGAATGACAACAGCAACAAACTGACTAATCGTGCCTTCATGCCCTGTTCACCGTATGCATGGTTTTTTCACTCAGTGGTGTTCTGACCCTGTTACGCAGGCTGCCGGCCAGCTGGCCGCAGGCTGCATCAATATCGTCGCCACGCGGCCGGCGCGTAACTGTCACAATACCTCTGTCCATAAGCACTTTGCGGAACGCGTCCACCCGTTGCTGCGGCGTTCTGCCGTAGGGCGTGCCTGCCACGGGATTAAAAGGTATCAGATTCACCTTGGCCGGGTGACCCTGCAACAGGCCGGCCAGTTGCCGTGCCTGTGCCAGACTGTCATTAACGCCATCCAGCATGATGTATTCGAACGTTATTTGCTTGCTGTTGGTGCGGGCAGCATAGTCCCAGCACGCTGCCAGCAGCTCCGCAATCGGATGTTTGCGGTTAATGGGCACCAGTTCATCCCGCAAGGTATCAGTGGCAGCATGCAATGAAATAGCCAGCGCTACATTGCTGACTGCTGCCAGCCGGTCTATCTGCGGCACCAGCCCCGAAGTGCTCACCGTCACCCGGCGCCGCGACAATCCAAATCCAAAGTCGTCGGTCAGCACGTCGCAGGCGCGGACCAGTTCGCGAAAATTGGCCAGGGGCTCGCCCATGCCCATAAACACCACATTGGTTACGCGGGAAGCACCCTGCTCCAGCCCCAGTTCCCTGCCGGCCAGGACGACCTGGCCGACAATCTCCGCGGCACTCAGGTTGCGGTTGAATCCCTGTCGGCCGGTCGCGCAGAACGGGCAGTCCATGGCGCAGCCAACCTGTGAAGACACGCACAATGTGCCGCGCCGCGCCTCCGGGATAAAAACCATCTCGATACGCTGCCCGTTGCCCACATCCAGCGACCACTTTACGGTGCCATCACTCGACTGTGCCCGTCTGTCCACCGCGGGCAACTGCAGCGAAACCGAAGCTGCCAGTGTTTCGCGCAGTTGCAGACTCAGGTCGGACATCGCCGTCCAGTCGACTTCGCCGCGCTCATACAGCCAGCGCATCAACTGACGGGCACGAAACGGTTTCTCGCCAGTCGCGGCAAACCAGTTTTCAAGCTCCGCGCGCGGTAGCCCTATCAGGTTCTGAGTGCTGGCTGCCATGGACAATGCCCGTTGCTGCAAACCGTCGCGTTAGCGGGTACGCGGGCAGACGCCGTCGTCGCCAAAGAAAAAAGCAATTTCATCACGGGCCGTGTCCGGGCCATCGGAACCGTGCACCACGTTTTCTTCAATACTGGCAGCGTAGTCGGCCCGAATAGTGCCGGCATCGGCTTCAGCCGGGTTGGTTGCACCCATCAGCTTGCGGTTGAGATCAATGGCGCCCTCGCCCTGCAGCGCCTGCACCACAACGGGACCCGAAGTCATATAGGCGACCAGATCATTGAAAAAAGGCCGGTCCTTATGCACCGCATAAAAGCCCTCGGCCTGTTCCTTGCTAAGGTGCAGCATGCGGGCCGCTACAATTTGCAGACCAGCATTTTCGAAACGTTTGTAAATTTCGCCGATCAGATTCTTTTCCACGCCATCGGGCTTGATGATGGACAGGGTGGTTTCGATTGCCATGATAAATTTCCTGTTTATTATTCCCGGGCATCGCCGCTGCGCGGCAATCACGCCCGTCAAAGGGTTGATGAATCGGTTGGACGGCCCGGATCAGGAGAAGCGCCCGGGCGTATTAAAAATCAGACGCTGAAACTTTCTCCGCAACCGCATTCTCCGGCCGCTTTGGGGTTGTCGAACTTAAACGCCTCGTTAAGCCCCTGCTTCACAAAATCGACCCGCGTACCGTCTATGTATTCCAGACTGGGCCTGTCCACGATGACCGAGACCCCGCCCGACTCAAACACCACATCGTCGTCCTGCACTTCGTCGGCGTAATCAATCACGTAGGCAAATCCCGAGCATCCGGTTTGTTTGATACCCAGGCGCAGGCCCAGCCCGCCGCCGCGCTTCTGTAAATAGCTGCGCACCCGGTCGGCCGCAGTCGGTGTCAGTGTGATGGCCATGGCATCAGTACTCTAGGTTGTTCTCACGCGGATACCCGGCCGCTCGGCCGGGCTTGCAAATCTTCCCAGCAGGCTCGCAGTGCATCCTGCAAAATCAGTATTTTACCCATCTTTTCGACAGGAATTTCCAGTTCTTGCAGCCCGCCGGTCAGCTCCGCCTGACACAGGTCGGCCGGCGGCCGCCCCTGCAGGCGCTCCGCCACCAGGCTGCAGGCGGCAATTATATGTGGACAGGCACAAGCCCGGAAACCCACCTCACTGAGACTGTCCTGCTGCAGCAGCGCGAAAAAGCGCACTGTGGCACCATCACGCTCGCTGCCGGCCGTGCCGCTGATAAGCAGGCTGCCGGCCACCGCGCTCGGCAGCGGCAGCGCCGGCCGGCTGAAACGCTCGGTGACCGCAGCATTGTAACGCGGGCCATTCATGCTGCCGGCGCCTCCGGCGCCAGCGTCCGCAGATGCTGTATCCCGGCGCGCAGCGAGGCAATTGCCTGCGCTACTTCCGCTGCGGTGCTGAAGCGGCCCAGGCTGATGCGCAGCGAAGCTTCGGCCATGGCGTCGCTGCGGCCCAGCGCCCGCAGCACATAAGATGGTGCGCCGTTAGCAGAATTGCAGGCTG
Organism: uncultured Chromatiaceae bacterium; assembly: GCA_964350425.1. Classification (GTDB taxonomy): domain Bacteria; phylum Pseudomonadota; class Gammaproteobacteria; order Steroidobacterales. Next base: position 9,488 of record CAYGKB010000051.1, read on the forward strand.
AGCCGCTGGTTACAGCCAGATCATTTACCGCATAGCGCAGGCTTTCGCCCTCCACGCCGGCCACACTGATGGTCAGGATTGAGCTGATGCGGCGCTCCGGGTGGCCGTTCAGCATCACCCCCGGCAGATCGCGGATACCGTCCCACAAGGTGTCGCGCAGTTGCCGGACGCGCGGGACTTCGGCAGACATTTCCTGCGCCAGCAGACGAAAAGTCTCACCCATACCGGCAATCTGGTGCACAGGCAGGGTTCCCGCCCGTATCCCGCGTTGCTGGCCGCCACCCCAAAGCAGCGGTTCGACCCGCCGCACGGTCGCCGGGTTCATGATCAGCGCACCAATGCCCTTGGGACCGCAGGCCTTGTGAGCATTCACCGTGAGCAGATCAATACATTGCGCAGCAATGTCGAGCGGCAGCTTGCCGGCGCTCTGCACGGCGTCAACATGGAACAACACGTCAGCCTTGCGGCAGACTTCGCCGATAGCAGCAATATCCTGCACCACGCCGGTTTCATTGTTTGCATGCATCACTGAAACCAGCACGGTATCGGGTTGCAAGGCCGCGGCCACGGCCTGCGGCACGACTATGCCGTCACGGTCCGGCTGCAGGTAAGTGACTGCAAAGCCGCGGCGCTCCAGTTCTGCGCATGCTCCCAGCACAGCCTTATGCTCGGTGCTGACCGTCACCACGTGGCGGCCGCGCTGGCGGCGCAACAGTGCCCCGCCGATAACAGCCAGGTTATCTGACTCCGTTGCGCCGGACGTCCACACCAGGTATGCCGGATCAGCATGCAACAGCGCAGCCACTTCGGCCGCTGCCTGCTCGACTTCCCGCGCCGCCGCCCTGCCGAAAGCATGGGTCACCGATGCCGGGTTGCCGAAACCGCTGTCGCGCCCAAGCGCCGCAAGCATGCGGTCACGCACACGCGGATCCATCGGCGTGGTCGCCGCATAATCGAGATAGATTGGCTCAGCCATGACTGTCGTTGATATGCCGTTCGGCGGCTGCCAGCACGCCCCGCAAAATGCCTAACTCATTAACGTCCGGGTGGGCCCGATTGAACAGCCGCCGCAATTTGCGTTCCAGCTGTCGGGGGTTGTCCGGATCCATAAAGCCGCTGTTCACCATCACACGGCGCAGATGCTCATAAAACAACTCCATGTCGGCGCCAGTAGCAGGCGGGAATTCGGCTGCCTGCGGCTCCTGGAAGTTCCCCGCCGCAAAATGCAGTTCGTAGGCAATCAATTGCACGGCCGATGCCAGGTTGAGCGAGCTGTAATCGGGGTTGGCCGGGATGTAGATCAGCGCATTGCACAGGTCCATTTGCTCATTGGAGAGTCCGGATCGCTCGGTGCCGAAAACAATCGCCACCGGGCTGCCTGCCAGCGTGGCCAGGCTTTGTTGTGCGCATTCGCGGGGATTCAGTTCGGGCCAGCGCATTTTGCGACGTCGGGCGCTGGTGCCATAAACCATGCCGCAATCTGCCACAGCTTCCTGCAGGGTATCGACCACCCGGGCAGCGGATAGCACATCAATGGCGCCGGACGCGCGTGCATCAGCCTCCGCGCTGGGAAAATCCTGCGGCTCCACCAGCACCAGCTCACTGAAGCCCATGGTTTTGATGGCACGCGCTGCCGCCCCGATATTGCCGGGGTGACTGGTCTCACAGAGCACAAATCGAATCGGAAAATTCATAACTATTTGCTATTCTACCGCGCCCGTCGCCCCTTGCTCATCTTCAGACTGCCCTCATGAACGCACTTTTAAATACGGCCGTAAAAGCTGCCCGCGCCGCAGGTAGCGTCATCATGCGGTATTCGCGCCGAGTGCATGAACTGGATGTACGCAGCAAGTCACGCAACGAACTGGTTTCCCAGGTTGATGTGATGGCGGAAGAAAAAATTGTCGA